>JAMFRY010000041.1 GCA_026225015.1 Alphaproteobacteria bacterium | reverse complement strand
CCCATCGCCATCCTGCGCTACGAGGCCAACAGCTTCTCGGCGGACAACTTCTCGACGCTGGAGGATCATAACGCCTATTGGCGCGAGCTGCGCCAGAACTACGCCGATGGTCTGGCCGACCTCATCGCCCGCCTGCCAGCGCCGCCGCTGCACGTGTAACGGCTACGCGCCGATAATCCGTTCCGCCTCGGCAAATAATTCCGCCGGCACCACGGCGCCGGAGGCGAGCACATTTTCGTCGATCTGTTCGGGCCGGGAGGCGCCGATGATCGCCGCCGCCACATTCGGCTCGCGCAACACCCAGGCCAGCGCAAACTGCGCCAGCGTGAGCCCGGCTTGCGCCGCCAGTGGCTTCAATCCCTGCACCGCTTCCAGCAGCTCGCGCTTGAGCCAGTCTCTATGGAACGCGCCGCCCATCTGATCGCTGGAAGCGCGGCTATCGGCGGGCAGCTTGGCGCCGGGCGCATATTTGCCGGTACGCACGCCCTGCGCCAGCGGCGACCACACGATCTGCGAAATGTCGTGGCGCGCGCAAAGCGGGATCACCGCCGCTTCCGGCGCCCGGTGCAGCAGCGAATATTGCGGCTGGCTGGAGACGAATTTTGTCACACCCGTCATCGCCAGAGCCGCCTCGATCTTATCCACCGGCCATTCCGAAAAGCCGATATAGCGCGTCTTGCCGTCCTGCACCGCTTTGGTCAGCGCCTGCATCGTCTCATCGAGCGGCGTATCGGGATCGTAGCGATGGCACTGGTACAGATCGACATACTCAACCCGCAACCGCTGCAGCGAGGCGTCGATCTGCTTGGCGATCTGGCCCGCTGACAGCCCGCGATCGGTCTCGGTCATCGGGAAAAACAGTTTTGTCGCGAGCACATAGGAGTCGCGCGGCCGCCCTGCCAGAGCCTCGCCGAGCACCGTTTCCGCAACGCCGCGGCCATAGATATTGGCCGTATCGATCAGGGTAATCCCCAACGCCAGCGCACGATCCACGCAGGCAATGGCCCGATCCTTCTCAACACCCCCGGCGGTGGTCAGCCAGGATCCGAAGGCAATCTCCGAGACCGTGAGATCGCTGTCACCCAGTTTACGGTATTTCATATCTCTCCTTTGCCCGATGCGCGCGGGCTTGCGCGAGATGGGTTATTTAGGAGCTGGCTTGCCCGTCCGCCAGGGCCTTTACGCCACAGCCCGGCCGCAACCTGCCGTAACACTCAGGCAAATATGCCGTTACATGCAACCGCTACTGTCCACGAGATGATTTTCTCAGAAAGGCAGTTCATGCAACGTTTCCTGTTCACATCCGCCGTTATTCTGGCGCTTGCCGGTGGCGGCTATGCGATCAAGGCCGCAGCCGAAACATCCGGCGCGGCTCCGCCAGCCGGCCCGAGCGCCTGCCTGCCCGGTCATCCGCCGGGTCCATGGGCGGCCGAATGGGGGCATCGCCCCGGTCCCGGTTTCCCGCCTGGCCCCTTCTGGGAGCATCACCACGATGATAAATTCTCACTCTTTGGGGATACCCGGAATAAAAACCTCAGCTCCGCGGATGTAAAACTCATCGCCACGGCAATTCTACTGGAACATGGCAATCACGATTGGACCGTCACCAATGTGACGGCGCAACCCGATAAGTCGATCGATTTTTCCTTCGCCACCGCCCATGGCGATATCATCGCCAGTTTCTCGGTTGACCCTGCATCAGGACATATCCAGCGAATCCACTGAATCGGGATTCGGCGTAATTTCCAGGCCGTTATTGCGACGGCTGGGTTTGCGTATTGGTGGTTGTCGTCGTCGTGCTGCCCGGGGTTCCGGGTTCGATATTTCCGGCGGGCGAGAGCGTGGTTCCTGCCGGCGCCGAGGTGGTTTGTTCCGTGGTGGTGGAAACGGATTGCGGCGGCGGCGATCCACAGCCCGCCAGCATTGTTATCCCGCCGATCAAGGCAGCGCGAAACAGGTAACGCGAAGCCGCGCCATGCAAGTTCAGATTGCTCAAGCTGGTTCTCCTTTTTCAATAAGATGTGGAAGTGGTCGTGGTTTTTTTCGTCGTCACCACGGGCGCAGCCGGTTGCACGGTGGTGGTGGAAGTGCTCTGGCTCGCCGCGCCGTTGGCGTTGCCATAGGTGGACTTTGTCGACTCATACGCATCGCCATTTGAATCGACGCTCTTCTGCGTCTCTGTTGTGCTCAGCGTGCCGGGCGGCGGTGGCGTGACCGCAGCAGGCACCGCGATCGCCGGCCCGGGAGATGTTGTAACGGTGGTGCTTTGCGTCGTGGTAGTCTGCGCGAACGCGTTACCCGTCACCATTACTAACGCAATGGCGGGCAGGATGGTGTTCTTCATCACGAGTCCTCCTGTTTCGCGTCTCCGCAAAAACCGCGTCACGGATACGCATGTCTAACATCGTGAATGGATTTCGCCTTGATAAGGCCCGGTAATCTTACAAACCCGTCACGCCGCCGCAGGTTAGGGCGCAACCCGATCGGGGTGATTTCAGCCTGAACCAGCCGATAGAGACAGTAATTCCGCTTATCCCGGTATTGCAATTTTGCGAGCCGGCACTGGTGCGGGTGGGGGGAGTT
This sequence comes from Alphaproteobacteria bacterium, assembly GCA_026225015.1. Classification (GTDB taxonomy): domain Bacteria; phylum Pseudomonadota; class Alphaproteobacteria; order Acetobacterales; family Acetobacteraceae; genus Acidocella. The sequence goes on along the minus strand of JAMFRY010000041.1, from coordinate 10,022 downwards.
GAACCCCCACGGGACTAGGTCCCAACGGATTTTAAGTCCGGTGCGTCTACCATTCCGCCACACCCGCGGAATTCCTTTGAAAACCCTACTAGGCCGGCCGCCTGGCACCACATGTCTTGTGCTCCGGTGCTCGCGTACAAGCAGTACGCTGCGCTCCGGTGCTCGACATGCGGCAACATGCGACTCGGCCTAGCGGGTTTTGAAAGGAATTTCCCGCCGCCGCCTGCTGCTCTATAGGGGGTGGCCCGGGCTTCGCCAATATAGGCCACCTCAAGGGTTCCAATTGACCCGGCGCGCGGGAAATTGCGACCAGGGCGCATGGCACGATCGCAGTCCCAGGAAAAACTTGCCGGAAAACGCGCCGCAAAACCCGCGCCGATGCGCAAAACCCTGCGCCGCGCCGGGTTTTTGCTGCGCTTTGCCACCATCGCCGTCATCTGGGTCACGGTTGTTCTGTGCCTCGCGGCGCTCTGGTTCACCTGGAACCTGCCGAATCCGGCCCGCGCCGTCACCCAGGCCCGCCGACCGGCGATTTTGCTGCTTGATCCCTCCGGCCAGCTTGCCGGCCGCTTCGGAGATGTCGCCGGCAAGGTGCTGCTGCCCGGCCAGTTGCCGACTTACGTTCCGGCCGCCTTCATCGCCATCGAGGACCGCCGCTTCGCCCAGCATGGCCCGTTCGATGCGCAAGGCGTGGTGCGCGCCGCATTGCTGGATGTGATCCATCGCCAGGTCGAACAAGGTGGCTCCAGCCTCACCCAGCAGGTCGCCAAAACCCTGTTCCTGTCCAACCGGCGAACCTTCCGGCGCAAGGTGCAGGAGGCCATCATCAGCCTATGGCTGTGGAAACATTACAGCCGCCAGGAAATTCTCGGCATCTACCTAAACCGGGTCTATCTTGGTGCCGGCGCGTATGGCATCGATGCTGGCGCAAATCTGTATTTCGGCCATTCCGCTACGCAGCTCAGCCTGGCCGAGGCCGCCATCCTGGCCGGGCTGCCGAAAGCACCTTCCTCGCTCAACCCGCTCGCCAACCCGCAGGCCGCGCAAAACCGCGCCATTCAGGTATTGGATGCGATGCTGGCCACCGGCGCCATCAGCGCGGCCGATGAAACCCTCGCCGAAACCCAGCTCGCCAACGCCGCCTCGCCCAGCTCACATTCCTCCTGGTTCGCGCTTTGGGTCATGCAGCAGGCCGGCGCGCTGATCCCCGAAGGCCAGGACACCACCATCGCCACCACCATCGATCCCGGCCTGCAATCCGTGGCCGAGGCGATTCTGAGCAACGTCATCCTATCCCGGGGCGATGCGCTCAACATGCATCAGGGCGCGATCGTGGTGCTTGACGCGGCCAGCGGCGCGGTGCGCGCCATGGTGGGCGGGGTGGGAGATCGCGAAGGCTATAACCGCGCCGTGCTGGCCCGCCGGCAAACCGGCTCGGCGATCAAGCCGATCGTCTGGCTGGCCGGGCTGGAAGCCGGCATGAATCCGGACGATCTGGTCTACGACGCACCTTTAAGCCTGCACGGCTACTCCCCGCATGATTACGAGAAAAACTATCGCGGCCATGTGACCATGACCGAGGCGCTGGCGGATTCCATGAACACCGCCGCCATTCGCATCCTGCTCCGCGCCGGCGGCGCAAGGCGGGTCATCCGCGTCGCCCGAACGCTGGGCCTGGATGACAACCTGCCGGATAACGCCTCGCTCGCCCTCGGCAGCGGTTCGGTTGGCGTGCTGCAACTGGCCGGCGCTTATGCGGCGTTTTTCAATGGCGGCAACCGCGTCACCCCCTATGGCATCACCGCCATTAACGGCCAAGCGATGCCGCTCATTCCGGCGGTTCCGGTGGCGGCTCCCGGTATTGCCGGGGAAATGCAGTCCATGCTGCGTGCGGTGGTCACTGGCGGCACCGGCACCGCGGCGTTTATTCCCGGCCTGTTCACCGCCGGCAAAACCGGCACCACCCAAAGCTACCGCGACGCCTGGTTCGTCGGCGTTTCGGGCGGCGATATCATCGCGGTATGGGTCGGCAATGACGACAATGCGCCGATGAACAAAGTGCTCGGCGGCAGCATTCCGGCGCAGTTGTTCAAGCAGCTCGCGATTGCGGCTGCGGCCAAATAGTTGCCGCCACCCTTAGCGCGCGATTCCGGATGTGACTCTGGATGTGATTCTGGCAAGCCGCATGGCGGTATGGCCGTGGCTTGGCCTGTAACTCGGCATGATCAACATGCAGTCATTATAAGGTGAGCGGATTTCGGCATCGCCGTCATGGGCGATCAAGGTCCCGCTTTTGCGGATGATCTCGCCGCCGCGAAAATTCTGTGTGAAAACGAAGCGGTTGGTTTTCGCCGTGATGACATGCGATACCTCCGCAAACCGCGGCTCCGCGGGGCAGGGGGCAGGGAGCAACGGCTTCAGCCCGGTATGGTGCAGCAGCATGGCGATGGTTGCCTGCATCTGGGTGATGGTCGTGGGTTCCCAATGCTGGCCCGCTTCCACCAGAATACAGGCGGCGGTGCAGTCAGCCTCCGTGAAGCGGGCGTAATCGATCAGGCGCTTGCCGCCGGCATGGCCGCAATCGGCCACCACGATGGCAGGCGTGCCCAGTTCGAGCGCCAGATTGCGGCCTTGCTCCGTGGCCCCGCTAAGCAGCAGCGGGTCGGAGGGCCAGAGCATCGAGTGCAGATCGAGCACCACGTCCGCCGTATCGATCAGCGGACGAATTTCCCGGGCACGGTCAAGCTCGAGCGTTCGCCGCACCCCAAAAAGCTGAATATCGTCCCAGACGCGGTTCAGATCTTCCTCCACGAAGCGCGAGGCCGTCGGATTGCCGGCATCGAACCGGGCAAAAGCGGCATGGTTCGCAAAACCGAAAGTGAGCTTGCCGATCGCCGGCTCAACGCCGCCGCGCAGCATCTGGTCCAGCACAATGGCGCCGGCCAGCTCGTTGCCATGGGTCAGCGCGATCAGCGCGACATGCAAGCCGGGTTTGCCCGAATCGCGGGTGGTAAAGCCCGGAATACCGGTATTGCCGGGAAGCCAGGGAGAGATGTCCGGCGTGGGGATATCCACGGGGAATTGCGGAATCTCCTGCATCGTCGCGCAATCGCCCGTCTTTACAGCCGGTGCCGCCGTCGGTTCGGAGCCGAGACCAGTGCTGTGCTTAACAGACATTGCGCCAGTCTAGCCGCCTTGCGCGGCAGTGCAACTTTGAGCAGCTCCGCGCAGCCGCCGCGGATTGACGCGTGGTTATCACGGCCGCAAATGCCGCGCATGGAAACAGCGCGCATTTTGTGCACGGATTTGGCGGGATTGCGGGCGCAGTCGCTGGGGCTGGCCGAGGCGGCCGGGTTCGCGCCGGATGTGCGGGTGCTGGAGCCAAAGGGGATCTGGCGGCGCCTGCCGCCCTCGCTGTGGCTGAATCCGCGCGATTCGGTGAATGAAAGCGCGGTCGCCGGCCCCTGGCCTCGGCTGGTCATCGGCTGCGGCGGAGTCGGGGCGCGGGTGGCGGCGGCGTTGCGCCGGCCCGGCGTGAAGGTGGTGGCGCTACAGCATCCGCGCATGGCGCTGGAGAAATTCGACCTGGTCATCGCGGCGCGGCATGACGGGATCGCAGGTAAAAACGTGATCGTGACGCGCAACGCGCTGCACCGCGTCACCCCGGCGCGGCTTGCCGCGGAGGCGGCGCGTTGGCGGCCAGTTTTCGCCAGCCTGCCGCGCCCGCTTGTGGCGGTGCTGTTGGGCGGCAGCAACGGGCGCTACGTGCTCGATCGGCCAACCGCGGAAAAGCTGGCCGGTGAACTCGCCGCCATGATGGACCAGGACAGAGCCGGGGTGATGCTCACGCCCTCGCGTCGGACCAGCCCTGAAGCCGTGGAGATTTTCCGTGCCGCCCTGGCCCCGCGCGGCGCCTGTATCTGGGACGGTCAGGGTGAAAACCCGTATTTCGGGATGCTCGGCCTGGCCGATGCGATCATCGTCACGGCCGATAGCGTGTCGATGGTCTCCGAAGCGGTGGCGACGGCGGCGCCTGTTCTGCTGGCCCGGCTGCCCGGCAAATCGGCGCGGATCGGCGTTTTCATGGATGCCATGGTGCAGGATGGCAGGGTGCGGGATTTTGCCGGGCGGCTTGAGATGTGGGATACCGCGCCGCTGGACGACACGGCGGCGGCCGCCGCCGAAATGCGCAGAATTTTGGGATTGTAATGCTGGATATTGAGACCTTCGATAATCTGCGCGGCGGCAATGTGGTGTACAAGGCATTGGCCCACCCCTTGGCGGCGCAGATGCTGGCGCAACTGGCCCAGCGGCTGAATGTGGCCGGGCGGGTGGCGATCTACGATCCTGACGGCATCGCCGGGCCGCTGCTGGCCTTGAGCCCGGGTTTGGATGTCGAAGGGATTTATGTCCACGACTCGCTGGCGGTGGGTCAGTTGCGCGGTGGCCATGTCACCCGCGCCTTGACCGAGCTGCCCCAGGGCCCGGGTGGGGCGCGGATCGGCAGTGTGCTGGTGGCCGCCTTCGATGCGGCAAACGCCGTTGCGCGCGTCAATTCCCTGGTCTCCGGCGTCGCGCTGGCGAGCCTGGATGGCGTAAAACTGCCTTCAAACCGGATCACCAATCCCAAGCGCTATCTGGATGCAGTGAATTTCGCCACGAATTTCGTGTTCTTCCGCGATGATGGCCGGCTCGGCACGCGGCTGACCACCGCCAATTACTGGGCCGGCTATGGCGCCGAAGCGGTGAAATTCTTCCTCACCCTCTACGATGCAGCCGGCCTGGTGCTGGCGGAATGGCAGGAAGCGGCGCCTGGCCAGGCCGGCGGCTTTGTCATCGATAGCGGGGAAATCCGCGCCCGCTTCAACCTGCCGGCCTTTACCGGGCAGCTCTTCCTGCACGCCGTTGGCGTGGCCGGCCATGATGTGGTGAAATACGCACTGGATACATTTTCCACCGATAACGGCGCCTCGCTCTCCTGCACCCATGACGCCAATGCCTGGCCGAGCGAGCGATTCGCCGGGCTGCCGGCGCCGGCCGTGGACGAGCGGGTGGTTTTATGGGTCCAGAACAGCCATGCGGTGCCGATCCCGCCGGGTGCAGTGTCGCTGGACCGCATGGGCGCCGAATCCCCGGTGCCGCTCGATGTGGAAGTCCCGGCTTTTGCGACGCTTGCGGTGGATGTCGCTTCGGTTCTGCCGGGATTGCATTGGCCGGCGCAGATCGAGGTCAGGGCCGGCCGGCATATTGTGCGCCCACGCTATGAGGTCACGCGAAACGAGCGGACGCGGATTGCGCATGTGAATGTCGAACGCGGCGATCTGCACGCCGATCCCGGCATCAAGGCATTATCGCCTGCGCTTGGGCGGGGTTTTCTGCTGCCTTTCCCGGTTTTGCCGCGGCAAAAATTCCGCACCATCGTGCAGCCCACGCCGATGGCGCTTGCCGAGCAGAACACGCCGCTGCGCCTGGATGTTTTTGCGCAGAGCGGCGCGCTGGCCGCGCAGCATTACCTGGGCGTGCTGCCGCGCGATCACGCCGTGGCGCTGGACCTGGATGAGGTGCTCGGCGCAGACGAGCTTGAGAGCGGGGCGCTTGCCGAAGGCGGCCATGCCGAGCTGGTCTATGATTTCCGCGAAGGCGGCGACGCCAATGGCTGGCTGCATGCCTTGTTCCGCTATGAACAGCGCGAAAGCGGCCATGTCGCGGAGAGCAGTTTCGGCGCGCATATCTTCAACACGCTGATGACCTATAAAAGCGAGCCGCAAAGCTATAACGGGCCGCCGCCGGGGCTTACCACCCGGCTGTTTTTGAAACTCGGGGGCAGCGGGCGGGAAAGCTTCTGTGTGCTGATCTACCCGGCTTCCGCAAAATGGCATGATATTTCCAGCACAAAGCTGCAATTATTCAGCGCGCAAGGGGTAATGCTCGCCGAACACGCGCTGCGAATCGCCTGTTCCGGATCGGTAATCGTCACCCCGTCCCGGCATTTTTCGCCGTCGCAGCTGCGTGATGCCGGCGAGGCGGGCTATGTGCTGATCCGCGACACCACCTGCCGGCTGTTTGGCTTCCACGGCGTGGACGACCATGCGGGCGGTTTTTCCTTCGACCACATGTTCGGTTTTTAGAATCCGCCACACAAGAGAATTTGTTTTTAAGTCAAAATCTACGTTATTTAACCCGAGGTTAGGGAAGCGACCGTTAAGCCTAACTGCTAGTGGGACACGTCATTGAAAATGCCGTGTCCCACTAGCGTCATATTTTGCGCGCGCCGCCCACCAACCCGCGCGCAGTACCCTGCGTCATGAATGACGCAGGGTACTAGTCATTAGGGACATTTCGTGCAGGTTATTGACAAACGGGTGATCTGGTTCGACAGCCCCGCGCTGCTCTATTGCATCACCGCATCCCCGCGCGCGGCGGTAACCTTCGGCCTGCCGGGCGGTTCGCCAAGCGAGGTGCGGTTTTTTCCCAAGGAAAGGGTGATCGAGATTCTCTACGTCTCGAAGGACGCAACGCACGCGGCCCGGATGAGCGCGGAATCGCTCGGCGCCCTGCTGGTGAGCTATTGCGTCCGCGCGAAGATTCCCATGCCCCGCGTTGCTGAAAAAAGCGTCAAAGTGGAGGCGGATGGAATTGCCCTTGAATTCGTCACCCGCCTGGAGAGGGCGCCGGCCCCTGAAACCGCGAATAGTTCCAATCGCGTTGCGGCGGCAGTTACAAAACTGAACATGGGCATAAACGGCAACCGGGCGCAAATGCGCGTCATCCTCACTTGAGCCTAAGCCCGCGATTCGGTCGAATGGCGTGACGAATATGTCACGCGACAACCAAAAAGCGATCACCGCGCCATTCAATCCAACCGGCGGTTGATGGGTTGCTGCTATCATAAGTAGTGTCGTCCTGGTTCGTTTGCAGTGACCACGCTGCCGTAAAGTCCGGCCCTGCGAGCCGCCACCTTGGCCGGCTTAGCGATTTGACGAGGATTGCTCACGGAAAGTTGTTCTGTTTGAGGATATAATTCTGATTGACGCCGGAATTGTATATTGATTCTCGCGGAACCGGCGCCGCTGGCAATTGCCCTCACCTTTGCGTCGCGGCACTTTGAAGGCGCGCTGCCGAACACATTAAAAACAACCCAACCATGATACAATTAACGCCAATTGATCTGGACTACCGTTCGGAGGCTTGCAATAAAGAGTAACTCGACCCCTGGATAAACAAAAAATTGCAATCCAACCATATTTCGTTACCATATTTTCATTTGGTCGATTTACGGTATGCCAACTAGGCTTGTCAGCGCCTATCAGGAGTAATTTTTATCCGGAGTTGCAATGAACGTCCCGCAATATAGTAATCAGCATCGCATGGCGGAGCGTCGCTCGGATTCGGAAAGAGCATCCAAAGTTAAAACCTCCGTGCCGGCGTTGACTCCAACAATCTTTCACGAGGGCTGGTGGCTCGATACCGTTACAAACGGCGCTTGGGACAAGGTGGAGGTTCGCAAAGAGGGCAGAATTGTCGGCTGGATGCCCTTCCAACGAAACAAAAATCTGTTCTGGAACGCCAGCTGGATGCCAATGCTCACGCATTTGCTGGGTCCGGTCATCGAATCCGGTGCGGGTAGTTTAACCACGCAATTTCTTAACCGGCTTTCCATCACGCGGGATCTCATTGCGCAATTGCCCAGCTTCGCCTCGTTTGAGCAGAAGTGCCATCGCGGCGTCAGCGAGGCGCTCGCCTTTCAGGCCGCCGGTTTTGTAACCTCGGTGGAGTTCACTTGCGAAATTGCGCCTCGGCCGATCGACGAAATTTGGGCGGGAATGCGCGATAAAACGCGCAACGCCGCCCGCAAGGGCAGCAGACATTTCACGCTTGATTCGCATGTTGCGCCTTCCGAGTTTTGTAGTTTCTATCGTGCAAATTTGTCGGCGCGCGGTAAATCCAGCACAATCGATCTGCGCATCGCCGAGCAATTGATGCAGTTATGCATCTCGCGTGACCGCGGATTGATGCTTCTCGCGCGTGACCATAAGGGCTCCCCAAAAGGCGGGATATTTTGCGTTTGGGACGATACCACCTTGTACTACCTGCTTTCCACGAGATCTTTGGATAGCGGCAACGGCGCGATCACGACACTTGTCTGGCACGCCATTCAAATCGCGGTTTCCAAGAATCTCATTTTTGACTTTGACGGTCTCGCGCATGTCGGCGCCGTGTTGTTTTATGCCGGTTTCGGCGGCGAGATGAAGCCTCGTTACCTTGTGAAAAAAGCCGTTCCCAGCTACCGGCTTGCCCAGGAGTTTCGCAGGAAATTCCGGGGTTCGGATCAGAACCTGACATAGCAGGTTCAACTATCCTCCCCTCTTGGGGGAAGGTCGGGGTGGGGGACATGCCAACCCCTTGATTTCATTGGTGGGCGCGACAGGGATTGAACCTGTGACCCTTCGCGTGTGAAGCGAATGCTCTACCGCTGAGCTACGCGCCCAAAATACCCCCAAAATACCAGTGACCGGCACCCCAGTGCGGGCATCGGATAGGCCGGCAGGGATGAAAATGTCAACTTCGGGTCATGCTCTAGGCGCGAAGCGGGTTGGGCTGGTAGTAACCAGTTTTATGTTTGACTTGGATGGGGAGCGGCGTGGCCGGGCATTCGCAGTTTAAGAATATCATGCATCGCAAGGGCGCGCAGGACGCCAAAAGGGCGCGCGCCTTTGCCAAGATGATCCGCGAGATCACCGTATCGGCGCGGCAGGGCCTGCCGGATATGGCGTTCAACCCGCGGTTGCGCAGTGCGGTCATGGCGGCGCGGGCGGCCAACATGCCGCGCGATACCATCGAGCGGGCCATCAAAAAGGCCTCCGGCGCCGGCGCCGGAGAGGATTACGCCGAGATCCGCTACGAAGGCTACGGCCCCGGCGGCGTGGCGGTGATCGTCGAGGCGCTGACCGATAACCGCAACCGCACCGCGCCGGCCATCCGCACCGCTTTCAACAAATATGGTGGCGTGCTGGGCGAGAGCGGCTCGGTCGCCTTCATGTTCAACCGAACCGGCGTGGTGCGCTATCCGGCAGAAATCGCCAGCGCGGATGCGATGCTGGAAGCGGCGATCGAAGCCGGCGCCGAGGATGTGGCCAGCGATGCAACCGGCCATGAGGTAAAATCGGGCGTGGAAGATTTCTTCGCCGTCCGCGATGCGCTGGAGCACAAGTTCGGGGCCCCCGCGGAGGCCAAAATCGAATGGCGGCCGAATCTTACCGTCGCGCTCGATGAGGAAAAAGCCGCCGCCCTGCTGAAGCTTCTGGATGTGCTGGAAGATGATGACGATGTGCAAAACGTCTACGCCAATTTCGAAATCGCCGACGAGATCATGCAGAAGTTAAGCGCTTGACCCCCAAACCGGCGCCCGGCGCACCGGTGCGGGTGCTCGGTATCGATCCCGGTTTGCGGTTCACCGGCTGGGGCATCGTCGAATCCGACGGCAACCGGCTGCGCCATATCGCCGATGGGGTGATCTGCACCGAAGCCATCGCCGATGTGCCGCTGCGCCTGAAAGCCCTGGATGACGCGCTCACGCAACTGCTGCGCCTTTATCTACCGGATGAGGCGGCGGTTGAGGAAACCTATGTGAACCGCAACGCAACGGCCACGCTGAAGCTCGGCTATGCCCGCGGCATCGCACTATTGGCGCCGGCCCGGCACGGGATCGCGGTTTTCGAGTATGGCGCGAAGACGGTGAAAATGTCGGTGGTGGGCACCGGCAACGCGGATAAGGCGCAGGTAGGGCTGATGGTCCGCCGGCTGTTGCCAGGGGTATTGCAGAAACGCGCCGACGCCGCGGATGCGCTGGCGGTGGCCATCTGCCACGCGCATCACCGCTCCAGCCGGCTCTTATGGAAGGAACCGGCGTGATCGGACGCCTGCGCGGGGTGGTGGACGGCATCGAGGAGCAGAAATGCCTGATCGATGTGAACGGGGTGGGGTATCTGGTCTTCGCCTCCACCCGCACCTTGGGCGCGCTG
>JAMFRY010000040.1 GCA_026225015.1 Alphaproteobacteria bacterium | reverse complement strand
GCTGTTATTCGTCTCAGGCGCGGCACTGGATGCGGATATCGGGCGCCGCCTGGGATTGTCGCGCAGGCTGGCGGCGGTGGCCAATACGCGCGGCGGGATCGGGAAACGATCGATGATCCACAACGACGCCACCCCGGATATAGAAGTGGATGCGGAGACCTACGAGGTGCGGGCGGACGGGCAGTTGCTGATTTGCGAACCGGCGGAGATTTTGCCGATGGCGCAACGGTATTTTCTGTTTTGACCCTGCGCGCGACGAAAATTCTTGGGGCCGGCGACTACGCGCCTGACCGCGTGATCGGCGACATCACATTGGACTATGACCGCCGGCACCGCCGCCGTTTACGTTTTACTACCGAAGCGGGGGATGAGATTTTGCTGGATTTGCCGGAGGCAATCCACATTCGCAATGGCGATGCAATGGCAATGGAGGATGGAAGCTGCATTGCCGTCCGGGCGGCGCCGGAGAGGCTGCTCGAGATTTCAGCGCCGGATGAACACACGTTGACGCGGCTGGCCTGGCATCTGGGGAACCGGCATCTGGCCGTGCAGTTTCTGCCCTTCCGCCTGCGGATTTTGCATGACCATGTGATCGCCGAAATGATTTTGCACCTGGGCGGGCAGGCAGCGGAGGTGTCTGCGCCGTTCGACCCGGAATCTGGGGCTTATCATCAGCACTGAATGGGAACCCATTTTAGGATGACCGAGCCAGCTTCCCTGCTCCGCTTACTCACCTGGTTGTCGCCGGCTTTTCCGACCGGCGGCTTTGCCTATTCCCATGCGCTGGAATGGAGCGTGGCGGCAGAAGATGTCAATACCGTGGCGGCACTGATCGACTGGATCGCCGATATTCTCGTCCATGGGGCGCTATGGTCGGACGCGATCCTGCTTCGGCATGCGCACCGGGCCGGGCCGGATGAATTGGTGGATATTGCCGCCTTGGCGGCGGCAATTGCGCCAAGCCTGGAGCGGCGGCTGGAAACATTGGCGCAGGGTGCTGCCTTTCGGGAAGCGGCGAAACCCTGGCCGGCGCCGAGCCTGGAAAACTGGCCGGATACGCCCCTGCCCTACCCTGTGGCTATCGGCATTCTATCGGCGGCACAGGAGATTGACGAGGACGACGCGGTGCTGGCTTTTCTACATGCAGGCACCGCGAACCTGATTTCCGCCGCGATGCGCCTGGTACCGCTTGGACAAACTGCCGGATTGCGCGCCCAGGCGACACTTGAGAAGCTGATTCTGGCAACCGCCAGGCTGACGAAGAACGCGGCGATGGAGGATGCGGGCGGCTTCTGCCTGCGGGCCGATATCGCATCAATGCGCCATGAAACCCAATATACAAGGTTGTTTCGGACATGAATGATTTCAAGAATGGGCCGCTGCGGGTGGGAATTGGCGGGCCGGTGGGCACGGGCAAGACCGCGCTGATGGATGCGCTATGCAAGCGGTTCCGCGATAAAATCGAAATCGCGGCGATCACCAATGATATCTACACCAAGGAGGACGCGGAGTTTCTGACCCGCGCGGGGTCCTTGGCCCCGGAGCGGATCATGGGAATTGAAACCGGCGGCTGCCCGCATACCGCGATACGCGAGGATGCCAGCATCAACCTCGCCGGTGTTGCAGCACTTTGTAAAAGATTTCCCCTGCTGGATCTGCTGCTGATCGAAAGCGGCGGGGATAACCTGGC
>JAMFRY010000039.1 GCA_026225015.1 Alphaproteobacteria bacterium | reverse complement strand
TGCGCGCCGGAATACATGATGTTGGGCGAGCATTCATTGCCTTCGAACTGCACCGGATACCAGAGCAGGCTGTGCAGGCGCTGAAACACCGGCAGCATCGCCTTGCGGCTCGAGGAGGTCCAGCCGCCGAACACGGTGACGACCTTGTCTTCCTCGATCAGCTTGGTGGCTTTCTGCGCAAAGGTGGAGGGATCGGAAGCGCCGTCTTCTTCAACCGGCACGATCTGCTTGCCCAGCACGCCGCCGGACTTGTTGATCTGATCGATCGCCAGCAATTCGGCTTCCTCCAACGGCACTTCGGAAATCGCCATGGTGCCGCTCAAGGATTGCAATACGCCAACCTTCACGGTGCCCGCGGCCTGCGCCACAGATGTGTGCGTGAGCATTGTCGCCGCCAGCAAGGCAGCCGCAAAGCCGATTTTTTTGATTCCCATTCAAAACTCTCCCATCAACGCGGCGCCATACCGCTTCGGTTATCGATGCCGTGTTGATATGAAGTCTCGGTCCCCGGCACTATGAGGCGTTTGACGTAGGGGGAGCGGCTTTCGGGCTGAAGCCGGTATCGGCATAGGGAACGACCGACCGGCAGACGGAAAGGATAATGGCGTCGCTCTTGCCCCTGGTTAAAAAGGCGTGGCGCATGGTGCTGTCCAGATAGCAGCTATCGCCCTTGTTCAGAATGGCGGGCAAATAATGCTCGGTATGAAATTCCAATACCCCTTCCATCACATAGATGAATTCTTCGCCGTCATGAATGCTCCATTCGTCCAGCGGCGGTACGTCGCGGGCTTTGATGTGCATCACGAACGGGATCATCGCCTTGCGCGTGAGTTCTGTGGAGTGCGTCTGGTAGCTGCACCATTGGCTTGAATAGACCGGCACATCGGCCCCGCGGGTAATGATGCGGCGCGCCAGGTTGACCGGCGGCGCCTGGGCCACGGGCCGTATTGGCTCCAGCAACTGCACGAAATTGATTTTCAGCGCGCGGGCAATGCGTAGCACGGTCTCGAAGGAAGGCCGCTGCTGGCCGTTCTCGATTTTCGAAATCGTCGAAATCGAAACCCCGGTCTGCCGGCCCAGCTCTTCCAGGGTCAGGCCGTTGAGCTGGCGTAGGTTCTTCAGCTTTTGGGCGAAGGTGGCAAGAACGGTTGCCTCATCCATTACGTATGCCGGCCAGTTCTGTGACGGTGCGTTTGCACCTGGAAGATATCCGGCCTCGAATAATGGCCGCTAACGTCGAAATCCGCGCGGGCGCGGCGGATGCTGGCCATATCGACCTGAAAACCGGTAATGCCGGATACGAGCGGCGGAATCTGCGCGACGATTTTCTGCTCCGGGCTAACAATCATGGAACCGCCTTCGAAGATGACATCAAAGCCGGCCGCCTTGAGATCGCTATAGAATTCAAAATCCTCCGGTATGTCCGCCAATGAAAGGAGGCCGGCTACGCTGGCGGCCCAGACCCGGCCTTCATGCGCCACGACCCTCGCCAGGTCATGCGTTACCGCCGCTGCGTTGCCGGGCCAAACGCAGATATGGATGTCCTCGCCATCCTCATACAGCGCATTGCGGGCAAGCGGCATCCAGTTCTCCCAGCAGTTCAAACCCCCCACGCGAAATGCGCCGAATGGATAGGTGCGAAGCTCCAGCGCATCGCCGATCGCCCAGCAAATCCGCTCCTCGTAGGTGGGCACCATCTTTCGATGCGCGCCGAGCACGCCTTTTTCAGTATCGATGGTGACCAGACTGCACCAGATGCTGCCCCGCCCGGCTTTGGCGCCACGTTCATTCACGCCGAGATAGACCGAGACGTGATGGTCGCCGGCAGCCTGGCGGATGGCCGCAATCTCGGCTCCGTCGATTTCGACCCCTTGCTCCAGAAACTGCGCATAGGCGCGCTGCTGTCTTACCTCGTCATAGGCGGCTTCCCCGCTGCGGCAGAGCCAGAAGGGATAGCCGCTCAAGAACGTCTCGGAAAAAGCCAGCAATTCGATGCCTTGACCCGCTGCTTGCGCGATCGCATCGATGACGATTTCGGTGGTCGCCGCCTTGTTGCCCCAGGCGGGATGCAGCTGGGCGATGCCCAATGTCAGCTTGGACATCAGAAAACCTCGAAATATTCGGTATGTTCCCAATCGGTCACAGCGGAGAGGAAACGGTTTACCTCAAATTGTTTCAGGCTGTGGAAGTAGTGGTGGAAGGTCTCGCCCAATTCGCGTTTGATGACTTCATCTTGCTCAAAAGCTTGCAGAGCTTCCATCAGGCTACCCGGCAAAATGGCGCGGTCGGACAGATAGGCCGCGGTGACCGCTTCGCCGGGGTCGATGGCATTGGCGATGCCGTCCCGGCCGGCGATGATCTGCGAGGCGATATACAGGTACGGATTGGCGGCCGGATCGCCGATACGATTTTCAATGCGCGAGGCGTTATCGCCGGGGCCACCGATCACGCGCAGCATGGCGCCGCGATTTTCCAGCGCCCAGGCGGCCTTGAAGGGTGCAAAGCCGTCCGGGCGCTGCCGCTTATGGCCGTTGATCGTCGGCGTGGTGAGGATGGAGGTGCCGGGTGCATGGGTGAGCAAGCCGCCCAGATAATGCATCCCCGTCGCCGAGAGTGGGCCGGCCTTGCCGTTCTCGACAAAGGCGTTCTCGCCTTTTACGGTAAGCGATTGATGCATATGCCAGCCGGACGGAAAACTATTGGCGATTTTCGGCAACGCCATGAAGCTGGCATGGTAGCCGTTGCGCCGGCAAAGTTGTTTGACCGCCATGCGAAACAGCAAAGCCGCATCCGCAGCCTGCATCGCCGGCAGCGGTGCAAAAGTGATCTCGCACTGGCCTGGCCCCCATTCATCTTCCATGGAAGCCAGCGGCAGGCCGAGCGCCTCCAGATTATCCTGTAGCAGCCGAAACAGCGGTTCAACTTCGTCGCCGCGGGTATCGGTGAGGTATTGATACCCATGGGCAATATTCGTGACCTCCGGGGGCGCCGGCGGCCAGCCGCTATCCGCCGCGTCCAGGCGCGGGTCGATGAGCTTGTAGACGTAGAATTCGAACTCCAGACCCACAGTCATCTCGAAACCGTCTCCAGCCAGTTTTTGTAGCTGATCGCGCAATATGTGACGGGTGGAAATCGGGCACGGTTTGCCGTTGCGGAAATAGGCGTCGGATAGAATCCAGCCGGTCGAGTCGACCCAGGGTAGAATTCGGAAGGTCGCTGGATCCGGCACCAGCACCCCGTCCGGCAGGCCGATCATTTCCGGTATATTCAGGTGATTCTCCGCGCCGAAGGGCGGCACGATGGGATGGTTCGAGGTATCGAAAATGGCGGTAACGAGCTGGAAATCCTTGCCGGAGGTGAGGCAGCCGACAAACTCCGCGGCGGTGACGGTTTTGCCGCGCACGATGCCGTGCTGATCGCCCCAAGCAATACGGATATTGCGAATTTTGGATTTTGCAACAAGTTCGGCGAGCGCCTTTGCCTGAAGCTGCTGCTCTGCCGTCCATAACCCGTGTTTTTCTATGAATTCTCCGTTCGCGGTCATGCGCTGAGACTCCTTGATGGCTGACGCTCCAAGCTAGACGCGAAGAATTTTTCGTACAAGATAATGTTTTTCGCAGAAGACAATTTTCCGAGGCAATTGACCCGTGGTCATGGGCGCGCCATGCAGCCGCCATGAATGTCGGGTTGCGAGATATTTCTCCGAAACGGGCCGCGCTCTATGTGGTTCTGCTGGCTACCGCATTCCGCCTGGCGCTGGGGGCCTGCACCGGGCTTGGTATTGATGAAAGCTATATGGTGGCGGCCTCGAATCGCTTCGCCGCCTCTTATTTTGACCATCCGCTGGCCTCCTGGTGGCTGGAGCTGGGCAGCCGCGCGCTGTTCGGCAGCATTGCGCCCATCGTGGTTCGCCTGCCGTTCATTTTGTTGTCGGCGATCACGTCGCTGCTGCTCTTTGCGCTGACCGACCGGCTTTATGGCGCAAAAGCGGGGTTCTGGGCGGTCGTGGCATTCAGCATTTCGCCGGTTTTTTCCCTCGCTTTTGGCTGCTGGGTTCTGCCGGATGGACCGCTGGACGCGATGCTGCTCGCCTGCGCCTATGCGCTGACACGGGCACTCGGCATTGCGCGGCAAGATACCGCGGCTGCGCCCGGCTGGTGGGGAGCGGCGGGGCTGTTCGCGGGGCTTGCCTTGTTGAGCAAATACAACGCCGCCCTCATTTTGACCGGCGCGGCGCTCTTCCTCCTGACTGAGCCGATCTCGCGGCGCCAGTTGCGGAGATTCTGGCCATGGGCGGCAGGGGTTCTCGCGGCGCTACTATTCTCGCCGGTGATTGCCTGGAATTTTGCCCATGGCTGGCAGTCCTTCCATTACCAGGGCGGCCGGGCGGCCGGCTTGCGGCTGCATCTGCTGGCGCCTTTCAGTATCTGGGGCGGCGAGGCGTTGTTCGTGTTGCCCTGGCTTTGGCTGCCGCTGGTGGGATTGCGGATCGCGGCTTTGCGCCGCGGCCCGGCCGAGCGGCGCGGCTGGCTGCTGGCGATGCTGGGCATATTTCCCGTGCTGCTGTTTGCGCTCATCGGTATCCGGTCTTCAACCCGGGTTCTCTATCATTGGGCAGCGCCCGGCTATCTGCTGCTATTCCCGCTGCTGGGTGACTGGGCGGCGCGTCTGCAGGGCAATGCCGCACGTTGGATGCGCGCCATTGCGCGACCATCGGCCATATTGCTGGCCGCCGCAGTTGGGCTGATGATCGCCGAGCTTGGCTTCGATGTTTTCCCAGATATCAACATGTTTTTTCCTCCAGGAAAATCGCCGTTGCTGCAGGCGATCGACTGGGATTCGGTGCGCGCAGAGCTGGCCGAGCGCGGCGCTCTCGGCAACCCGCATTTGGCGATTGCCGCCTTGCGCTGGTACGACGCCGGCAAGATCGGCTATGCGCTTCGCGGCCAGTTGCCGGTAACCGTTTTCGGCCGTGAGCCGCACCAATTCGGCATCTCGACGCCGCCCTCGAGCCTGCTCGGCCGCGACATATTGATCATGGCCATGCCGGGCGATATCAGCGCCATTTCGGCCGAATATCGACCCTGTTTCAAAACCATCGAGGCCGCGCCGGCGCTGACGGTGACGGATCACGGGGCAACGCTGCTGGTGATTCCGGTATTGCTGGGCAAGGACCTGCTGCGGGCGCCCTAAGCAGGCCTGGCAAAACGCCAGCCTTTCGCCTCGTGATTCGACTTCACCTCACATTGCTCTAATTTACCGGATAGAACAGCAATGGATTGAAAAATGACGCAGCCGCGTAGGATGGGTGTCGAAGGCTCGCTGATGCGCGGACGCTTCATCGATGCGGCAGAGGCGCTGCTGCGCGATGAGGGCTTGCTTGGCCTCACCGCCCGCCAGGTCGCGAGCCGGGCCGGGCTTAAAACCCAGCTGCTCTATTATTACTACCGCACGATGGATGACCTGATCCTGGCGCTGGTGCGGCGGGTGAATGAGCGCCGCGTGGCCCGCTTCCACGAAATAATGGCATCGCCCAATCCGCTGCGCGGCCTGTGGGCGTTGAACAGCGATCCATCCGGCGCCGTCATGTCCAGCGAGCTGAGTTCCATGGCCAGCCACCGCGAAGCCATCCGCACAGAAATCGTCCGTTTCGCCCAGCAATTCCGCGCCATGCAGATCGAGGCCGTCACCCGGCTGCTGGCCGAGCGCCAGGGTTTTGAAGGCTCCGGTTTCGAAAAGTCGGGGGCCGGGATCGTGATGATCGCCGTCGCTCTGGCCCGCGCCATTGTCACCGAATCCGCTTTGGGCCTGACCGAAGGGCATAGCGAAGCGCTGGCCATCGTGGAGGCAATGCTGGACCGTCTGGGCGAAACCGTGCCGGCGCCATCCGAATCCGACGCCCGCGTATTGAGCGAACCAGGTTGACTGCCGCCCTTCAGCTCTGCTAATAAAGCGTTCAGCATTTGCGCGCCCAATGTTTGCGGCGAGGCGAACCCGCCAGCTTGGGACCGCAATGCCAATTTAGAACAACGAGCATGAGGGGAATTACCGTGGCCTTGAACGTAGAAATCATCAAGCCCGACATCGGCGCCATCGTCCATGCCGGCCGGCCGGAGATTTTAGATAAAGGCGATGCGCAGGAATATCTCGATCTACTGGAAAGGCATGGCGCGCTGATCTTCCCCGGCCTCGATCTGAGCGATGAGGAACAATTGGCCTTTACCGACAAGCTTGGTTCGCGCATCAACTTTACCAAAACCGTAGCCGGCGGCTCGGCCGGCAATGATGTGTACAACATCACGCTCGACAAAAAGCTCAATGCCGAACCCGAATATGTTTACGGGACTTTCTTCTGGCACCTGGACGGCGTTACCTCGCCCAATCCGCCGCCCAAAGCCTCGATCCTCTCTTGCCGCCACACCGCGCCGAAAGGCGGGCAGACAGAGTTTTGCAGCACCTATTCCGCCTATGAGGCATTGCCCGAGGATGAACAGGAAGAGCTTAAGGGGCTGCGCGTGGTTCATAGCGTGGTGGCCGCGGTGCGCGAGGTGGTGAAGGAGGAAGACATCGATCCCGTCAAAGCCGCCTTCAGGCAGGAGCACCCGCTGGTCTGGACGCATAAATCCGGCCGCAAATCCCTGCTGATCGGCTATACCGCCGATTATGTCGTCGGGATGTCGAAACCGGCCGGCCGCGCGCTGCTCGCCCGTTTATTGGAATGGACCGCGCAACCGCGCTTCACCTATCGCCACCAATGGAGGGAAGGCGATCTGGCGGTTTGGGATAATACCGGCGCGCTGCACCGGGTGATACCCTATGATGAGGCTTCCGGCCGCCTGATGCGCCGCACCTCGCTGGCGGGTTTTGAAGAGGTGGCGTGACGCCATAATGCTCAAGCGTCGAAATTGATTCCTTCTATATCCCGAGCGCCGTACAGTATGCGCTCGATACGGACCACGCTTGGCAGGGTCGAATAAAAGATCAAGTATCGGCGATGCACGGCGCGGCGAATGGCTGGGCCAAGTTCGGGCTGCACCGCGTACGCTTCGGGGTGTCCCGCGATCTTAAAGCAGGTTGCGCGCAGTTCATCCAGAAAGGTCACCGCGCGAGCAGGGATATCACGCGCGATATAGTCGGCGATGTCTTCAAGGTCCATTTGTGCTTTTGGCGAGAACTCAATTTTTATTCTCGCTTCCGCGCCGTGGCGCTGTATTTGTCTTTCAGGCGTTCAAACACGCTATCTGCCGGAATGGAGGGACCGCTTTCCATGCCTTCCCGAACCAGTAGCCGCAATTCGTCTAATTCTAGCACGGCCACGCGCCGCTTGAGTTTCCAGTCCCGGAGTGCTTCTCGGACTACGTCACTAGTGGCCGCGTATTCTCCCGATTCAACAGCCGCGCGAACCAGTCGCGCCATGTCTGGGGGCAGCGCAATACTAATTTTCTCAACATTTGCCATCATATACCTCGGATACCATTAGTAGTAAAA
Organism: Alphaproteobacteria bacterium; assembly: GCA_026225015.1. Lineage (GTDB taxonomy): Bacteria > Pseudomonadota > Alphaproteobacteria > Acetobacterales > Acetobacteraceae > Acidocella. Next base: position 1,467 of record JAMFRY010000039.1, on the reverse strand, counting down.
AGTCGTACTTTTTGTAAGTTTTCCATCGCGGCCGCCGGAGGCATCACGGCTCAAGAATGAGCTTGCCCCCAACCCCGCCGGCTTCGAGCAGCCGATGCGCCAGCGTGGCTTGTTCCAGCGGCAACCGCCTGGCGACGGGCAGCGCCAGCTTGCCCGAAGCGACGTCGCGGGCAAGTTCAAGAAGACGCGCCGGATCATTATGAACCGCCACGAAAACCGGCTGGCTCGGCAAATCCTGGCCGTCGATTGGTGTGGTCGCCACGGTTCGGATCAAGCCGCCCGGTTTCACATGCCGGCATAGCCGCGCAACTTCCGGGCCGCCGACCGTATCGGCGAGGTGATCGAATGGCGCACCTTCCCAATCTTCCTCGCCCAGCACGATGACGTCCGACGCGCCAAGCGCTTTCGCCTCGGCAATCTGTGATCTTCGCACCGCCGCCACCACGCGCACACCAAGTCCGATCGCCGCGAACACCGCAAACCTTCCCACTGCCCCCACCGCGCCGGTGATCAATACGGTTTCTCCGGCGGCGGGCCGGATGCATTCCTCGATCAACTGCAGGCCGGTCAACCCGGCGCAGGGCAGGGCGGCGGCGGTTGCGAAATCCATCGATTCTGGGATCGGCACGGCGTGTTCCGCCGGCACCACCACGAATTCGGCGTAGCCACCTTTTTCGACGTGATCAAGCATCGCCACCATCCGCGCGCCCAATGTGATCCCGGCAACCCCTTCCCCCAAAACTTCCACCGTGCCGGCGATGTCGTAGCCCGGTATCTGCGGCAGCCGCACCGGCAAGTCCGGCACCGAAGCATTGACCCAGCCGTTCCGCCATTTGAAATCCGCGGGATTAATGCCAGCCGCCTGCACTCGCAGCAAGACCATCCCAGGCCCCGCTACCGGCTTGCGCACCTCCACCAATTGCAGCACTTCCGGCGGCCCGAAGGCCGCAAATTCGATGGCGCGCATAACTACCCTCCCTTGGCGGCGATCTTACCGTACCTCCCCTTGCTGAAATAGTGGGTTTCTAAGTAAGACATGGGCGCGATTAAACCCTGGAGAAGTAGAGCCTATGCCCACACCTGTCCTGCTGCCGAAGATCGGTTTTTCCATGACCGAAGGCACCCTTGCCGAATGGCTCGTGGCTGATGGCGCTACTGTTACAGAGGGCCAGCCGATTTATGCGCTGGAAACCGAAAAGGCCACGGAAGAGGTAGAATCCCCGGCCGCCGGCGTTTTGAAAATCATCGGCCAGCCCGGCACGCTCTACCAGGTTGGCGATGTCGTGGCCGAGATCGAATAACCATGGCTTCAGAAGCGCGTCCTTTCGGGGCCGATTTCCCGCTTTGGCCGGAGCTTGATTTTGCCGCCTTCGGCGAAACCGAATCCCGCCCGCTGCCGAAGCTGCAAAAATACGTCAGCGCCACGCTGGCGCGCAACTGGGCGGTGATTCCGCATGTCACGCATCA
>JAMFRY010000038.1 GCA_026225015.1 Alphaproteobacteria bacterium | reverse complement strand
GCCAGCAAAGCATCGCCGACGCCATCCGCAACCGCCTGCTGCTCGGCCAATGCACGCATGTGGTCCATAGCGTTCAGGACCGCCGTCACCAACGCCCGCGTTGCCGGAACCTCACCCTTGCGTACCCGGTCGAACGCGGTTTCGCAGTGATGGGTAAAACCAGCCAGGGCATCGAAGCCGAACATGGCCCCCGATCCTTTGAGCGTATGCAAGGCACGGAAAACGGTTGCGACCAGTTCCTTGTCATCGGGATTATGCGCCAGGTCCAGAAGCCCTTGCTCTATCAGCTCCAAAAGTTCCCGTGCTTCGACGCGAAAGATCTCGATTCCTTCATTCATGCTCATTTCGCCAGTATCCTTTGGACGATTTTGATCAACCCGTCGGGATCGAAAGGCTTCGTCAGCCATCCTGTCGCGCCAGCCGCCTTCGCCTGGGCTTTGATGCCGGCGTCGGACTCGGTGGTCAAAAACAGGATCGGCACGCCGGTATTGGCAGGGTTCTTGCGCAGCTCCCGGATCATGGTCAGACCATCCATGACCGGCATGTTGAGATCGGTGATGATCAGGTCGAAACTTGCAGACCCGGCCTTGCGAAATCCTTCGGCGCCGTCGGCTGCTTCGGTGACGTCATAGCCTTCGCCCGTCAAAGCGATTTTGATGGTCCGGCGGATACTTGCTGAGTCATCGACTGTCAGGATTGATGCCATTACCGGCAAAGCCAGAACTGGGTTTGCGCGCCGGCAGGGTCGCTCAAAAATCCGCCCCGCTGCAGGGTCTCGAAGACGGAGCCAGTTGCCGGTGCGGCCAGTCGGATCGCCGTTCCGGTTTGGGCGGCGCTCCTCCTGGCGGACTCGATCAGTTGCAGAAAGGTCAGGTCGATATCTGTAACATCGTCGAGATCGATTTCAAAAGCCGTGCCGGCATCCGCGGCCTGCTTGATTTTCTCAAAAGAGTCATCGATTGACCGAACATCGATCTTGCCGGACAATTTCACGGTCGCGAACATCTCATCAGACACGGGAAGCTCCGCATCGTTGGGTAATGGGCGCGTAGCTATTCCCTATTGCTTAATTGCGCCGTAACGTCGGCTGCCGATTTTCAGTTTGTTGAAAAACCCCTGGCCGCCGGGAACGCGGTGAGGCAGGAGGTGCTGCGTACTTCTTAATCCGCGCGGGAAGCCTGGGGTCATCCGCGACTGCAACGCGATACCGCGCATCTAACCATCGAAGAAAGCGTGGCGAAGATCGCCGCCGCCATCGCATCCGCGCATAGCGGAGAGGTTAAGCCCGAGCCTGCCCCAAAGCCGAGCCAAAGCATGTCTATCGAATAGCCCATGCTCCGAAAATCATAATTTACGCGCCGCACCGCGTTCATACCAAACGCGCGACCCTTTCACAATTTGCACCACCGAGAGCATGACCGGCACTTCGACCAACACGCCGACAACGGTTGCGAGCGCCGCGCCGGATTGAAACCCAAACAATGCGATTGCCGTGGCGACCGCCAGCTCGAAAAAATTACTTGCCCCGATCAGCGCCGACGGCCCAGCGACGCACCAGTCGACCCCAAAGCGGCGATTGAGCCAGTAAGCCAGCCCGGCATTGAAATAGACCTGAATCAGGATCGGCACCGCCAGTAATGCAATCACGATCGGTTGCCGCGCGATCTGGGCGCCCTGCAAACCGAACAACAGCACCAATGTGAGCAGCAGCGCCAAAAGCGATACTGGCCCCAGCCCTCGCAAGGTGCGCCCGAGCACCGCTTCGCCCTTCGCCAGCAGCGCGCGCCGCCAGAGCTGCGCCACGATCACCGGCACGATAATGTAGAGCACGACCGATAAAATCAGCGTCTCCCATGGCACCGAAATGGAGGACAGGCCAAGCAGCAGCGCCACGAGCGGCGCGAAGGCGAAAACCATGATTGTATCATTGAGCGCGACCTGGCTCAGCGTGAAATGCGGCTCGCCTTCCACCAGATTCGACCAGACGAACACCATCGCCGTGCAGGGCGCGGCGGCGAGCAAGATCAAGCCAGCTACGTAGGAGTCGATCTGCCCGGCCGGCAGCCAGGCGCGGAACAGATGATCGATGAACAGCCAGCCAAGCAATGCCATAGAAAACGGTTTGACCAGCCAGTTGACGCCCACCGTGGTGGCTATGCCGCGCCAATGCGCCTTGACCTGGCCGAGCGCAGCAAGATCGATCTTGAGCAGCATCGGGATAATCATCAGCCAGACCAGCACGGCGATCGGCAGATTGATTTGCGCGATGCTTGCCGTGCCTAGGACGTGGAAGGCACCGGGCGCCAGATGGCCGAGGCCAATACCGGCGACGATGCAGAGCAGCACCCAAAGCGTCAAATAACGCTCGAAGGTTCCGATTGCATGGCGTCTGCCAGGAATGGCCGCAACTGTTTCACTCATGGCGTCGATTTCGCGAGGCGGTTGCCATGCGCATCAATGACAGGCTCGCCATCCTCTTTGGTAAATGCTTGGCGTTGCGGCGCGGGGAGAATATCAAGCACCAGTTCGGACGGCCGGCAGAGCTTGACCCCTTGCGAAGTGACGACGATCGGGCGGTTGATCAGGATCGGCTGCGCCATCATTGCATCCACAAGCTGGTCATCTGTCAAAGTCTCATCGCCGAGGCCAAGATCGGCGTAGGGCGTGCCCTTTGCGCGCAGCAAAGCGCGCGGCGTCAAACCGGCACGCGCGATGAGTTGCACCAGCAATGCACGAGCCGGCGGCGTTTTCAGATATTCGATGACATGCGGTTCGATGCCGGCATTGCGGATCAACGCCAGCGTGTTGCGCGACGTGCCGCAATCGGGGTTGTGATAAATGATGACGTCATGGAAAGGCATCACGCGCCACCGGAGTTTGGGGTTGATGCGCCCTCGGCGCGGCCGATTTCCTCAAGCTTGACGCCGAGCGCCATTTTATCGATGCTCGCAAGCGGCAAACTCAAGAACAGGCTGATCCGCTGCTTGAGATATTTGAAGGCTAGTAGAAAGGCCCTTTCCTTTTCAATATCCGTCCCCTCAATCGCCACCGGATCATCTATGCCCCAATGCGCCGTCATCGGCTGGCCAGGCCAAACCGGGCAAATTTCACCAGCCGCATTGTCGCAAACCGTAAAGGCAAAATCCATGACGGGCGCTTCAGGGCGGGAAAATTCGTTCCAGCTTTTTGCGCGCAACTCATCTAGCGGGTAATCAAAGCTCTCAAGCACCTTGAGCGCAATGGGATTGACCTCGCTTTTAGGGTGACTCCCCGCCGAGAAGGCACGGAAATGGCCGAGCCCGTCCACGCGCAAAATCGCCTCGGCCATGATCGAGCGCGCGCTGTTGCCCGTGCAGAGAAACATCACATTGTATACGCGCTCAGACATTGGCGCCGGCCTTGGGGCCGCAGCAGGCTGCTACCGGCGGAGCTTCGATTTTTGGCGCGCAGCACGCGCCTTGCGTGGCGCGGATCGCACTGAGATCAATCTCATCGCCGTAAACCGTGCTCTCACCAGAGGTGAGGAAGACTTCCCATGATACGCCTTGCGGGTCCGCGATCCATGATTTCTCGGAGTTTGCATAGCAGCATGTCGTGGCGCCCTCTTCAAGCACAGGACGGTCGGCCTTTTGCAAGCGGCCGTAAACGTCGCGCAGCTCATCGGCCGTTTCGACCTGAATGCCGAGATGGTCGAGGCCGATCTGGCTGCCATGTGTCGAGATCGCGAAATTCACGCGTGGATCATCGAGTATCCATTTTGCATAATCCGGCTTGATGACGGCCGGATCGGCCGCAAAAATTATGCGGTAGAATTTGACCGATTGCGCAATGTCTTCAACCGACATGTGAACGTGAAGCCGCTTCATTGACGGGTTTCCTTCGGAGGTTTGATGAGGGTGGTCGTGTCACAGGTGACCGCGCCGCAGCTCGCCGCGTCGCCCTGGCAGCAATTTTCCGTCAGATAGGCGAGCAGATCATTCATGGCGGCATATTGGGCCACGTAAATCAAAGAGCGGCTTTCCCGGCGGAAGCGGACAAGACCGGCATGTTTGAGCTGGTTCAGGTGAAAAGACAGCGTGGCCGAGGGCAGATTCAGGCGCTCGGCGATCTGGCCCGCCGGTTGCCCTTCAGGCCCGGCTTGAACCAGAAGCCGGAATATGGCGAGGCGGGATTCCTGTGCAAGCGCGGCCAACGCAGCAATGGCGTCAATTAATTCCATCCTTCCATAATAATAGAAATATGGAAACTGTCAATCCATTAAAACTGGCCTCTTCTTTCGCTTTCCAATGCAGCAAGCACGCAATCGGCGCGCTCAATCACGCCTACCTTGGGCAGAATTATCACCGCGTAGCCCAAAGCGGGGTATGCGCCAAGCAGACGTTGATACTCAGCGATGGCGGCATCAAGACCGTGCCGCCGTTCATGGTCGGTGACATAGATTTCCGGCCAAGGCGGCGTGAGAAACACGCGGCTGTGGTAACGGCAGGCCTGCCCGAAACGCGCCAACGCAGGCTCGCCGGTGAGGTGTTGCAAGGCGGCAGCGGCGTCGATCAAGCCTCGGTCAAAGAATACCCAGCCCTTCGCGACGCTCGCTTCGGTGCGGTCCGCAAAAGCGAGCGCGATGGCACGGCGGGCAAATTCTGTCTCGCTCACCCAAGGCAGTGCCAGGCCATCGCCGAGCCGTTCTTGTGCGACGATCCGCCGGCCAGGTTCCTCCACAGTGGTAAAACCGCGCCGGCCGAGTTCCGCAAGAAGTGTGGATTTACCGCCGCCCGAGCATCCGGAGATCAAGACAAACCGGTTGGTCTCCATCTTCCCTTCCTTTTACACCTACCTTGCGCTTACATGCTCCACCGCGCTGGAACTGTTCTGATCAATCCTGGGCTGACGCGGGACCAAAGAAAAAGAGCGCAACCCGGCGGATAAGGCCGAATTGCGCTCTCGGTTATGTTTAAATTGCCGGAAGCCGCGCGTCAGCCGACGCTGATGGAGCTTACTTCCGGACCTTTGGCGCCTTGCACGACATTCATGCGCACGGACTGGCCTTCCTGCAGCGGCGGCAGGCCGGCATGTTCCAGCGCGGTGGCGTGCACGAACACGTCCTTGCCGCCATCCTGCGGGCTGATGAAGCCAAAGCCCTTGGTGGAATTGTACCATTTCACCACGCCGGTCATCTCCACCGCCGGGCCGGAGGCCTGTTGGCGCGGCGGCCGCGGACCCGAGGAGCGTGGCCGGTCAAACCCGCCACCCCCACCATAGCCGCCGCCACGCGGAGCGGCACTGGGCGCCTCGCCGGTGCCTTCGGTGACCGAAATTACCTGGTCAACCTGCCTGCCTTTTTGCCCCTGCCCAACGCGGACCTGCAAAATGGAGCCTGGCGTCACCGATTGAACGCCGGCCTGCTGCAGTGAATTGGCGTGCAGAAACACGTCACCCGAGCCATCGGCCATTTCGACAAAACCGAAACCTTTCTCGGAATTGTACCATTTTACCGTGGCCTTGGCTTCCGGTGCTGCGGAAGAGGACCCGAACCCGGAAAAGGATGGCGGGAGTGGCGGCGTATTGCCGAAGAAATTATCGTCATCAAAGCCGCGGCGGCGCGATTGGCGCTGGCGGTCGTTTTTCGGGGGTCGCACTATAAAAACTGTCCTCTACCTATGTTCAAACGATCCTGGTATCCACCCAAGGAACTGTCAACATACGGCACCAAGGCGTTGCCTTCAATCCCAAACCGCCATTAGGACCTAAGTTTCGACAGCTGCGCTTCAAGCCGGGTTGCCGAACACCTGCAACAGGCTTAGGAGCCGCGGGTGACTTTCCCCATCATCAATGTTGCATTGCAGCAAGCGCTCAGCGCCCGTTCCTATACCGCGCTTACGCCCGTCCAACAGGCGGTACTGGAGAGCGATGCGGGAAACCGCGACCTTTTGGTCTCCGCGCAGACCGGCTCCGGCAAAACCGTCGCTTACGGCCTGGCTTTGGCCACAACGCTCCTGGGCGACGCCGAGCAGCTCAGCGCTCCCGGGCTGCCGCTGGTTCTGGTCGTCACCCCAACGCGGGAATTGGCGATCCAGGTCCATAACGAGCTGAGCTGGCTCTACGAGCATGCGAAAGGTCGCGTCATCTCCTGCGTCGGCGGCATGGACCCGCGGCGCGAGCAGCGGGCGCTGGCGGCGGGGAGCCATATCGTCGTCGGCACGCCGGGCCGGCTGCAGGATCATATCCAGCGCGGCAATCTCAACCTGTCGCAATGCCGCGCCGTGGTGCTCGATGAAGCCGATGAAATGCTCGATCTCGGCTTTCGCGAGGAGCTGGAGTTTATTCTCAAAGCCGCGCCGTCCGAGCGCAGAACCTTGTTGTTCTCCGCGACTATCCCGAAGGAAATCGTCGCGCTGGCCCGCAAATACCAGCACGACGCGCTGCGCATCGACGCCGGCGGCCGCGGCCAGCCGCATGAGGACATCGAATACCGCGCGGTGCTGATCGCCGGCCATGAGATCGAACACGGCCTGGTCAACCTGCTGCGCTTTTACGACTCCCGCGCCTTGGTGTTCTGCGCCACGCGCGAAGCGGTGCGCCGGCTGCATGGCCGGCTGCAGGAGCGCGGTTTCTCGGCGGTGGCGCTCTCCGGCGAACTAAGCCAAAACGAGCGCAACACCGCCTTGCAATCCTTGCGCGACGGCCGCGCCCGGGTTTGCATCGCCACCGACGTCGCCGCCCGCGGCCTGGATCTGCCCGATCTCGATCTGGTCATTCATGCCGACCTGCCGACCAATAAGGAAACCCTGCTGCACCGCTCCGGCCGCACCGGCAGGGCTGGGCGCAAAGGCATCTGCCTGCTGCTGGTCCCCACCTCCAAACGCCGCCGCGCCGAGATGCTGCTAACCTCCGCCAACATCACCGCCGCCTGGGTTGACCCGCCGCAAGCCGAGGAAATCCGCAGGCGGGACCAAGAAAGATTGCTCTCCGACCCGGCGCTGACCGGACCTCCGCTGGAGGAAGAGCGCGTGCTTGCAGCAGCGTTACTCGAGCACCAAACGCCCGAGGCAATCGCCACCGCGCTGATCCGCATCTTTCAATCCAGACTGCCGGAGCCGGAAGAAATCACAATCCAGAAGGCCCCCCTGGAGGCACCGCGCGTCAAAAAGACATTCCCGAAAGCGGATTACGAACATGCAAATAACGGCGAAACGGTATGGTTCCGTTCCACGGTGGGCAGAAAAAACAATGCCGACCCGAAATGGCTTATCCCTTTGATCTGCCGGATCGGCGGCATTACCAAACAGGAAATCGGGGCGATCCGCATTTTTGACCGCGAAACAAAATTCGAAATCGCATCCTACGCCGCCGAGCGCTTCGCCGCCGCCGCCAGCGCGCCGAACGGCGATCTGGTCGTTACGCAAACAACGCCGCCTTCGATTCACAAACCGCTACGCGAAAAAGAAGCCATCCGCGCGCCATCCGGCAAACCCAGCGAACAAGCCAGGCGAAAGAAAAACCGCGCGAACAGGATATAAAGTAGGGCGGGCGATGCCCGCCCTGCCCTGCTGACTCCCTAATACTTCCGCAGCAGCGCAATCAGCCGGCCCTGGATACTGACGCGCTCGGCCGGGAAAATTTTCGTCTCGTAGCGAACGTTCGCGGGCTCCAACGCGATGGAGTTGCCGCGCCGCCTCAAGCGCTTCAGCGTCACTTCATTGCCGTCGATCAGCGCCACGATGATCTGGCCGTTCTCCGCCGTTTCGCCCTTGCGGATGATAACGGTATCGCCGTCCAAAATCCCGGCCTCGATCATCGAATCGCCTTCGACATCAAGCGCGAAGTGATCGCCTTTGCCGATCAGCGCCACCGGCACCTCGATCTCCTCGGTACTGCCGTTCAGCGCCTCGATCGGCTGGCCGGCGGCGATTTTGCCGTAAAGCGGCAGTTGCACCGCGCCGGCGACATTGGCGGCGCGCACGCCGGGAAGCTTGCCGGAAAAATCGCCGTGGATCACGTTGGGGGAAAAGCGCTGAGCCCGGGGCGGCGCACCGCCAAAATGCTGGGGCTGCGGGGATAAATCTTCCGACAGTTTTATCACCTCCAGCGCCCGCGCCCGATGCTTGTGGCGGCGCAGAAACCCCCGCTCCTCCAGCGCCGAAATCAACCGGTGAATGCCCGATTTGGATTTCAGATCCAGCGCGTCCTTCATTTCCTCAAAGCTGGGCGAGCAGCCGGTTTCACGCAGATGTTTGTCAATAAAAGCCAGCAGTTCATGCTGCTTTATAGTCAACATTGAAGCCTCCACAATCCGCGACACGATCGTCAAAAAAGAACAAAGCGCTAACTGCGCATGTTCTAGTTTGGTTCTCATCCGCCCGTCAAGCGTTACAAACCAAATTCGCCCAACCGCATAATCTCCACGATCTCCCCCTGTTGCGAAGCGGGAGCAAAGGGCACGCGCAGGATCAGCGCGTCGGCCAAAGCCAGCGCCTGCAGCATTGCGGAATCCTGCAACGGGAGGGGCGTTGCCAGCCAGCCGCGCTCATCACGGCTGAGGCTCGCCCGTACATAATCCTGGCGCTGGTCATTGGCTTTCATCGCAGTTTGCAGCCGGGCCTGCTCGGTCTCCGGCGCATTGTCCTGCAGTCCGCCAAGCCGCATGATGGCCGGTTTCAAGAACAGCAGGGCACAGACATAAGCGGAAACAGGATTTCCCGGCAGGCCTAGCAAAGGCAGTCCATCCACCGAACCAAAAATCAGCGGCTTGCCGGGCCGCATGGCGATTTTCCAAAAATCCAGCTTAAGCCCGCGCGCTTCCAGCCCGGCCTGCACCAGATCATGGTCGCCCACGCTGGCGCCGCCGGTGGTGACCAGCAAATCCGCGCCCTTGGCCGCATCGGCGCCGGCGGCGATGGCGGCCCGGTCATCGGCGGCGATGGGCAGCACCACCGCCTCGCCGCCGCAGGCCTGAATCAAGGCGGCCAGCGCGTGGGCATTGGAACTCACGATCCCGCCCGGCCCGACCGGTTCGCCGGGGAGCGAAATTTCGTCGCCGGTTGCCAGAATCGCGATTCGCGGCTGGCGGAATACGCTCGCCCAAGGATGATTGGCCGCCGCCGCCAGCCCGACATCTCGGGCGGTAAGCCGTTTGCCGGCCTGGAGCAGCACATCGCCGGCGCGAAAATCCTGTCCAGCGCGGCGAATATGCTTACCCGCGAGGCAGGTTTCGTTTACCCGAACCTGGTTCCCGGTCAGGCTCGCATCTTCCTGCAGCAGAACGGTATCGGCGCCGGCCGGCAGCACGCTCCCGGTAAAGAGGCGGACTGCTTCGCCCGGTTGGATCGCGCCGGCAAAGGGATGCCCCGCCGGCGCCGTGCCGATCACCCGCAGCACAGCGCCCTTTTGTCCGTCTGCGGCGCGCAGGGCGTAGCCGTCCATCGCCGATAGATCCGCCGGCGGCTGGGTTAGCCTTGCCAATAACGCCGCCGCCAACACCCGTCCATGCGTCTGCGCCAACCCCAGCGTTTCCGCGCCGACAGGCACAAGCGCATCGAGAATTCTGCTCCTGGCCTCCTCGACGCTGATCATCCGCTATTCCTGCTTGAAGTCGCCGGATTTGCCGCCGGATTTGGCGACCACGCGAATATGTTCGATCCGCATCCCCCGATCCGCGGCCTTCAGCATGTCGTACACGGTAAGCGCCGCCGCACTAACCGCCGTCAACGCCTCCATCTCCACGCCGGTGCGCCCGGTGCTGCGGACGATCGCGATAATTTCCACCGTTGAATGAACCTCGTCCAACTCAAATTCCAGCGCAACCGAGGCGATCGGCAGCGGATGGCAAAGTGGAATCCACTCCGAAGTGCGCTTGGCCGCCATGATGCCGGCGATCCGCGCCACCGCCAGCACATCGCCCTTCGCGGCCTGGCCGGATGCAATCAGCGCCAGTGTTTCGGGAAGCATGTTCACGCTGCCTTTGGCTGTCGCCTCCCGAACCGTCTCCACCTTGGCCGACACATCCACCATCCGGGCATGACCCGCCGCATCGATATGGCTGAGTGGGCCGGCCTGCCTCACGGCGACGCCAGAAGTTTCCGTACAGCCACGGTCACGTCCTGCTCGCGCATCAGGGATTCGCCGACCAGGAAACCTTGCACACAAACCTTTTGCAGGCGCTCGATGTCCTCATGGGTCTTGATGCCCGATTCGGAGACCAGAAAACGGTCGGGCGGCACGAATTTGGAAAGTTCCTCGGTGGTTTCCAGCCTGGTTTCCAGTGTTTTCAGGTTGCGGTTATTGATGCCGAGCAGTGGCGTGCAGAGGCCCAAAGCCCGATCCAGCTCCGATTCGTCGTGCACTTCGGCCAGCACATCCATATCCAGCGCCCGGGCCAACTCCTCCAGGTCGCGGGCCTCGGAATCGCCCAAGGCGGCCATGATGAGCAGGATGCAATCGGCGCCGATCGCCCGGCTTTCATAAACCTGCCACGGGTCGAGGATGAAATCCTTGCGCAATACCGGCAGTTTCACCGCCGCGCGCGCCGCCTTCAAATCCGCGTTTTTGCCCTGGAAATAGGGCTCATCGGTAAGCACCGAAAGGCAGACCGCGCCGCCCAGCGCATAGGCTTGCGCCAAAGTGGCGGGATCAAAATCGGCGCGGATCAGGCCGCCGGAGGGCGAGGATTTCTTGATCTCGGTGATCAATCCCGGCCGACCCTTGGCCGTTGCATCCATCAGCGCCCGGCCAAACCCGCGCGGCTTGTCCGCTTCGCGAGCCTGGTGGCGAATCTCCTCCAGGCTGATGCGCTGCTTTCGGCGCGCCAGCTCCGCACGCGTATCCGCGCAGATCTTGGCCAGAATATCCTCATGCAAACCCGATGCGCCGTCCATTTAAACCGTCACACCCCTTGAGAAGCCCCCTTGAGAGGCATTTATCAACGCCTGAAGAACCGTTGCCGCTTTGCCGCTATCGATGGCCTCAGCCGCCAGGGCCACGCCTTCATGCAAGGATAGCGTTTTACCGCTCACAATCAATGCCGCGGCGGCGTTGAACAATATCGTGTCGCGATATGCGCCTTTTTCGCCTGCCAGCATTGCGCACAAAGCGGCGGCGTTATGGGCGGCATCGCCGCCTCTGATCGCCGCGTGCGGGGCGGCTTGCAGACCGGCATCGGCGGCGTCCAGGGTGAATTCCGATATCTCGCCGCCCTTCAGCGCCGCCACCTGGTTCTCACCGTCCAGAGTCAGCTCATCGAGCCCATTGCCATACACCACCCAGGCCGACTCCGTGCCCGAGGCGCCTAAGGTTTCAGCCACCGGCCGAATCCAAATAGGGTCGAAAACACCAAGCAACTGATGCTTGACCCGCGCCGGATTCACCATCGGGCCGGTGAGGTTGAAAATCGTACGCGTCCCAAGCTCAACCCGCGCCTGCGCCGCATGCAGCAAAGCCGGATGGTGGCGCGGCGCAAACATGAACACGCAACCAACCTTGCGAAAAATCTCCGGCAGATGCGCAAGCTCAGCCTCGATATTCACGCCCAGCTCCCGCAGCACATCCGCCCCGCCGGCGCGCGAGGTCAATGCGCGGTTGCCGTGCTTGGCGACCGGCACCCCGCATGCCGCCACCACAAAGGCGACAGCTGTGGAAATGTTCAAGGACGCCGCGCCGTCACCCCCCGTACCACAAACGTCGATTGCGCCCTCGGGAATATCCACTTCCGCCATCCGGCTGCGCAAGGCGGTCACCGCCCCGATCAACTCCGCAACGGTTTCGCCGCGGGCACGCATCGCCATCAGCATGCCGGCAATCTGGGCAGCCGTGGCTTGCCCATCCATCACCACGCCAAAAGCCGCCTCCGCCTCGGCCTGGCTCAAGCGCTCGCCGCTCGCCAGGCGCTTGAGTACCGGCTTCAAATCGTTCACGCGGCTTGTTTCGAATTACTGCCGCGCATGACGTTGAGGAAATTCCCAAGAATCTCGTGGCCATGGCTGGTGGCAATGCTTTCGGGATGAAATTGTACCCCGAAAATCGGCAGGCTTTTATGCCGCAGGCCCATAATGAGCTTTTGCTCAGTCCAGGCCGTGGCTTCCAGCACATCGGGCAGCGTATTGGCGTCCACAATCAGCGAATGATAGCGCGTCGCGGTGAAGGGGTCCGGCAGGCCGGCAAAGATATCGGTACCGGCGTGGTAAATTTGGCTGGTCTTGCCATGCACCAGCTCGGGCGCGCGGATGACATCTCCGCCAAAAGCCTGGCCGATCGCCTGATGCCCCAGGCAAACGCCCAAAATCGGCAATTTGCCGGCAGCTTCCATGATCAAATCCAGGCAAATTCCGGCCTCGTTCGGCGAGCAGGGGCCGGGGGATAGCACGATCGCCTCCGGCTGCATCGCCAGGGCTTCTTCCGGACTCAGCGCATCATTGCGCTTGACCACGCATCTAGCCCCAAGATCGCCTAGGAAATGCACCAAGTTGAAGGTAAAGCTGTCGTAATTGTCGATCAGCAAAATCATGCAGAGCGCTCCCGCTTCAGGTTTCCATGATCGGCGTAGCGCACCGCATCCTCGGCGGCCCGGAACAATGCCCGCGCCTTTTGCACAGTTTCGGCATATTCAGCCTGCGCGTCGGAATCCGCCACCACGCCCACGCCGGCCTGCACATACATCGTGCCGTCCTTCACCAGCGCGGTGCGCAAGGCGATGCAGGTATCCATCGTGCCATTCGCGGCAAAATAGCCAATGCAGCCGCCATACAGCCCGCGCCGCGAGGGCTCCAGCTCTTCGATAATCTCCATCGCCCGTACCTTCGGCGCGCCGGACAAGGTTCCGGCCGGAAAACCAGCGACCAGCGCATCCAACGCATCATATTCCGGGCTGATCCGCCCTTCCACGGTGGAGGAGATATGCATCACATGGCTGAAGCGCTCGATCGCAAAACTTTCCACCACTTTCACCGAGCCGATTTCCGATACCCTGCCGACATCATTGCGGCCCAAATCGAGCAGCATCAGATGCTCGGCGCGCTCTTTCGGATCACCCAGCAATTCCGCTTCCAGGGCGTCGTCTTCGGTTTTATTGGCGCCGCGCCTGCGGGTTCCGGCCAGAGGCCGGATGGTCACCACCCCGCCGCGCAGCCGCACCAGGATTTCCGGGCTTGAACCCACCGCCACGAAATCCCCAAAATCGAGGTAGAACAGAAACGGTGCCGGATTGATCCGTCGCAACGATCGATACAGCGCGAAGGGCGGCATGACGAACGGCGCCTCGAAGCGCTGGCTCAGCACCACCTGAAACACATCGCCCGCCGCAACATATTCCTTGGCACGCGCCACCATCGCGAGGAATTCGGGCTTCGTCATGTTCGACGTTGCGACCGGCTCTGGCAATGTTGCGGGGCAGAATAGTTTTGGCACCGGCTTGTCCAGCGCCGCGGCCGCTTCAGCCAGAAGCTCTTCCGCCGCCGCATAGGCCTGGCTCGCAATAACGTCCTCACGCGGATAAACCGGCGCCGCCAGTGTCAGCTCGTCGGTAATGCTGTCAAAAATCGCGAACAAGCTCGGCCGCACCAGAATGCCGTCGGGGATGCCCAGCTCGTCCGGGTTGGAATCCGGCAGTTTTTCCATCAGCCGCACCATGTCATAGCCGAGATACCCTGAGAGTCCGCCGGTCATCGGCGGCAGGCCTTCCGGTACGTCCAGCCGCGTTTGCGCGATCAATTTGCGCAGGCTATCGAGCGGCGCATCGTTTAACGCTTCGAACGCATCCGGCGCGGCTTGTGCATTGCGGTTGATGGAGGCCACGCCCTCATCGCAGCGCCAGATCAGGTCCGGCGCCATGCCGATGACCGAATAGCGCCCGCGCGCCGCGCCGCCTTCCACGCTCTCCAGCAGAAACGAGAATTTTTTGCCATGCGCCAACTTTAAAAACGCCGCGACCGGCGTCAGCAAATCGGCGACATCGTGCCGCCACACCAGCGCGCCGCGTCCGGCCTCATAGGCTGCGCGAAAAGCATCATATCCGGGTGGAACAGCAGCATTCATGGGTTCAAGAATCTTTCAGCCTCATTGGTAGATCTGCGCGTAGAGTTTGGCATCGACTGTTACCTTATCACGGCCCTGCAATCCTGCGATAAAGCTCGCTACCGTGTCATCTGCAAGCGATTTTGTCATCGCCTGGCCGACTTCATTCCAAGTATTCGGGTCATCCGCCGGCTTTGGCCGGTTTATCGACGCCAAGGCCACCACCTGGAAGCCATCTGCGGTTTGCTGCATGGTTGCCTGGCCTTGGCTGAGGCTGAACAATATATCAACCATCTGCTTGGAAACGCCGCTGGGCGGCGCGTTACGGGTGACCGGCGGCAGCATCGAGACGGAATAGCCAGCCCCCTGTGCCGCCGCATCCAGGCTCTGGCCGTGATTCACCGCATTCAGCAGCGCCGCCGCTTTCACCTCGGCCTCGCGCAACAGAGCGTCTTGACTCCATGCCGCCGCCACCGTTTGTTTCACCGTATCATAAGGCTCAATCGCCGGCGGCGTGATCGTATCCAAGGTGAAGGCGAAATAGCCGTTATCCGGACCGTTGATGAGCTGCGCCGAATCGCCGGGATGGGCGGCGAAGATTGCTTTGATAATGGCGTTACGCAGCTCATCGCCGCCCGGAATCGGGGCCGGTTGACCATCCGGCGTACTGCCATTTGCATCGAGCGTCCCTTCAACCGCAACCAGACCCAGATTGCCCGGCAACTGATCTAACGGCGTCTGCCCCGCCAGCGCGTCCTGCACGTTGTCTACGTCCTGGTTCACTTGCACTTGCGCTTTCTGCAGTTGGATCTGCTGCTTGATCTGGTCCGAAACCTGGGAGAGCGGCGGCGCGCCACCTGCCGTCTCGTTGATCACGTTGAAGACGAAATATCCCATCGCCCCTTGCAGCGGGCCGCCAATGGTAAACGGCGCGGCCGCGAATACCGCGTTTGCCAAGTCCGGCGAAGGGATTTGAACCTGCGTGGCCTTATCCAACTCCACCGCGGAGCTGCCGGTTTTTGTCGCGGCCGCCTGCATGGCGCTCCAACTCGCGCCGGTTTGCCACAGAGCGGCGAGCCTGGCAGCGCTGGTCCGATCCGGCGCCGTAATCACCTGCACGCTGCGAGTCGGCGTCACATTCTCCTGCGCATAACTCGCATTATATGCGGCGTGGATTTCGGCGTCCGAGACCGGTTGCCCTGGCGCCAAGGTCTGCGCCGAGAGGACGACGATTTTGGCCTCCCGGTATTCCGGCGCGGTGAACGCCGCCGGGTGGTTCCTCCAGTAGCGCTGCAATACCGCATCCGGGGGCAAAGCCGGCGGTGCTTGCGCGGCGGCGGAGATATCCACCGATTCGGCTAAACGCTGCTCGGAGACGAAGTTGAAAATCCGGTTGCTCAATTCCTGCGGCGCCGCCACCCCGGCCGCCACGGTTTGAACCAACTGATCGTTCCCCAGATCCTGTCGTACCAAGGCCAGAAACTGATCCGGAGAAGAATCATTCGCTTGCAAAACCTGGTTGAATTTCGCCTGATTGAACCGGCCATTGCTCTGGAACGCCGGCACGCCATACACGGTTTGCCGCAACACGCTATCGGGCACCGCCAGCCCCAGGCGTTTCTGTTCCACCTGCAACACAAGCTGGCGCAGAACCACCGTCATCGCTGCCTGGGCGATCTGCTGGCGGGCCGCCAGATCCGGCTGCGCCGGGTTGCTCTGCATCGCCCGGCCAAGCTCCTTTTGATACTCCGCCTGCAGCAGGGACACATCCACCGGACGGCCGTCCACATGCGCCACGGCGCTGTTGCTGCCGATCAGCGTCACCACGTTGGAGATGCCCCAGAACACGAAAACCAGGAACAGCAGCACGAAAAAAACGCGCGCAACCCAGTTTTCCAGAAGTTTTCGCAGGCGGGACATCATGGCAAGTACTACTCCGAGGCGGCGCCTCTATAGCCACGCCGCCCGAAGCGGGCAATTCAACAGTATTTGCCTTACCCGCGCATGGCGCGGCGGGACGATTCGGTCTATTGCCGCCACAGCTTTTCCCCGCGAAGGTCTGATCCGGACAAAAATGCCTATCACCGTCTCGCCCGGCAATTACAGCGTCGCCACCCGCGTCGCGCTGGTTACCATTTCAATCGTTTATTTCATCGCCGGCTGCTTGATTAGCCTGTCGATGCGGCATCTGCCGGGCACCGGTTACCGCGCGGCCTTGCAGATTCTAACCGCCACCCTGTTGTGCAATGCCGTCATCTGGATATTGCAGCGCATTCAATTGCCGCGGGCCGAAGCCCGGCTCAAACAGGCCATCGCCGCGCAGGACGGCGAAGGCTTCGCGCGGCAGATTATTCGCCGGGAGATGGCCAAAGCAATTCAGCCCGCAGGCGGGATCGCCATGACCATTGGTCTATTGGGTGCAGTCTTACTGCTGCGCCAGCTGCGCTAGCATTGCGTGACTGGCCCGATCTTCCTGCCGTTTCGCGGCGGGCTTGATTGCAAAGGATTTCAGAACGGGATCCTGGAAAAGCGGAGTATTTACACACTCGATATCCGCCTTTTGCGCGAGCACCACGGCCGCAATCCCGACAAACAGGCAGACAAGAAAATAAAACATTACCTTCTCCTTAACGATGCAATTTCGACGACCTTTTGGTAATCGAGATTCCTTAACATCGAGTAAGTTTTATGTTGCATTGCAGCAGAAAATGTCAAGAAAATATGTTGCACCGCACCATGCGCCTAGCTATGGCCTGACCTGCACGCTTCATTGCAGCGCCGATTGCGGCATGGCACGTTGCCAACGCTCTAACCCCGCGCCCAAGGAGAACAAATGCGACAGATCATCGCCGGAAATTGGAAAATGAACGGCAAATTCACCGATATCGCACCCTATGCAAGCGCCTTGTCGTCCACCCCAAGCCCGGCACAGTTGATTGTTTGCCCGCCTTTTCCCTTGCTGCCAGGCTTCGCCGCCGCCCTGAAAGACAGCGGCGCCGAACTGGGCGCCCAGGATTGCCATGCCAACGGCTCCGGCGCGCATACCGGCGATGTATGTGCTGCGTTATTGGCCGAATCGGGCGCCAGTTACGTCATCCTCGGCCATTCCGAACGCCGCGCCGATCATGGCGAGACCAATGCCGATGTCGCCGCCAAGGTCCTGGCCGCCCTCGCCGCCGGGCTGATTCCCATCGTCTGTGTCGGCGAGAGCGAGGCAGAGCGCGATGCCGGCGAGGCCGAGGCCGTGGTGCGCCAGCAACTCACCCATAGCCTGCCACCGGCGTTCAAAGGGCTGATCGCCTATGAGCCGATCTGGGCGATCGGCACCGGCCGCACCCCCAGCGAAGCCGATGTCACCGCCATGCATGCAGCGATTCGCGCGGTGCTGATCGCGCAGTTTCCGGAAACAGGCGCGGCAACGCCGATTCTCTATGGCGGCTCGGTGACGCCCGGCAATGCGGCGAGCCTTTTGGCGCTGCCGGAGGTGGGCGGCGCGCTGGTCGGCGGCGCCAGCCTGAACGCCGCTGACTTCCTGGCCATCGCCGCCAGCGCCCCAGTTAGCTAACCATATCAGCTAACGCTTTGGACCATCACCTTGCCGTCTGAGCCGGACGATTTCGACGTGATCGTGGCCGGCGGCGGGCCAGCGGGCGCGGCGGCCGCCTTCACCGCGGCGCAAGCGGGCATGCGCGTCTGCCTGATCGACAAGGCCGAATTTCCCCGCGCCAAGCTCTGCGGTGGTGGCCTGACCGAGCGCTGTCGGGTCCAGTTCGAGACCGTGTTCGAACAGTCCCTGCCGGCCGCCATCGTCGGCGACTCGGACCAGATGCTCTTCCTGATGGCGGGCGAGGCGCTCTCGCGTATGGATGGACGGCTGCATTTGACCATGCGCCGGGCGTTCGACGCGCACATGGTGGCTCTGGCGCGGGCGGCCGGCGCAGTCGCGGTGCTGGGTGACGCCGTGGACGTAATCGACCCGGCTGCGCGGACGCTGCGGCTGAAATCGGGCAGGACGCTGCGTTTTGGCCATCTGGTCGGCGCGGATGGCGTCTCGAGTACGGTGGCCAAGCAGCTGTTCGGCGCCGCGTTCGACCCGCGCGCGATCGGCTTTGGCCTCGAGGTGGAGGTTCCCCGCGCCGACCTGCCGAAACAGGGGGACGATGCGGAGATCGATTTCGGCGTGGCCAATTGGGGCTATGGCTGGGTGTTTCCCAAGCGCGAAACGTTCACCATCGGCGTTGGCGGCGTGCACCGGCGCAATCCGTATCTGCGCGAGCGTTTGAACGCCTATCTGACGGCGAAGGGGCTCGATCCGGCGCGCTACAAGGTCAAGGGCCAGTACCTGCCTTTCGGTGGCCGCCGCCCGGCGCCCGGACGCGGTCGCATTCTTTTATGCGGCGACGCGGCCGGCTTCGTCGATCCGATCACCGGCGAGGGCATTGGCTACGCGATTGAAAGCGGTGCGGCGGCCGGCGCCGCGATCGCGCAAGCGGCGGCAGCAGGACGGCCGGACACGGCCTTCGCGCTCTATCTGAAAGCGACCGCGCCGATCCGCCGGTCCTTGCGCCAGGCGCGCTTCTGGCGGAGGCTGATCTTTTCTACCTGGGCGCGAGGCCTGTTCGCCCTTGCATTCCGCCGCGCCCGGATCGTCCGAGAGGGCTATCTGGAAATCACGGCAGGTACCAAGGACTATGATGATCTGTGGGGCCTGATGGCGCGGCAGATGGCGCAAACGGGGATGCGCAAGCTTAGAGGCCGGCGGCCGGCGGAGTGAGGCGGTGGCCGTTGCGTTGGACAAGCCGCGAATCTCTGCTTAGAACCCCGCGCAACCCGGGCGTCAGCCTGCGCGGTTCAAGCTTCAGGCAAGGTTTTGGATGATCAAGGTTCTACTCGTTCTGCATGTCTTCATCACCATCGCGCTGATCGGCGTGGTGTTGATCCAGCGGAGCGAGGGCGGCGGGCTGGGGCTGGGCGGCGCGCAAGGCATGGGCAGTTTTTTGACCGGCCGGGGCACCGCCAACCTGCTCACCCGCACCACCGCCATTCTGGGCACCGCGTTCTTCGCGCTCTCGCTCTCCTTGGCGCTGCTTTATAAAGGCGGAGTCGGCGGCAATGCCGCGGCCATATTGGCAACGCAACCGGCAGCGCCCGCCAGCGCGCCGGCCGTTCCCGGACCCGCGATTCCAGGCACCGCCAATGCCCTGCCGCAAATCCCGGCCGATACCCGCCCTGCCTCCCCGCAACAAGCCGTGCCGCAGCCAGCCGTTCCTCTGCCCGGCAAAACGAACTAAGACACTTCGCCAAGCGCCAGCCCTGTCGCTTTTTCCGCGACTCCTGTATGATGTGATTCCATGACGCGGTTCGTATTCATCACCGGCGGCGTGGTCTCCTCTTTAGGCAAGGGAATCGCATCGGCAGCGCTGGGCGCCCTGCTGCAGGCCCGGGGCTATTCTGTATGCCTGCGCAAGCTCGACCCCTATTTGAACGTCGATCCGGGCACCATGAGCCCGTATCAGCATGGCGAGGTCTTCGTCACCGATGACGGCGCCGAAACCGATCTCGATCTCGGCCATTACGAACGCTTCACCGGCGTTGCCGCCAGCAAGCTCGACAACGCCACCACCGGGCGAATCTATTCCGAGGTCATCGCCAAGGAGCGCCGCGGCGACTATCTCGGCGCCACCGTCCAGGTGATCCCGCATATTACCGACGCCATCAAGGACGTTGTGCTGCGCGAGACCGCCGGCTTCGACTTCGTGCTGGTGGAAATCGGCGGCACGGTCGGCGATATCGAGAGCCTGCCCTTCCTGGAAGCCATCCGCCAGCTCGGCAATGAACTAACACCCGAACGCGCGATGTTCGTACACCTGACCCTGGTGCCCTACATTCCCTCGGCCGGCGAGCTGAAAACCAAACCGACCCAACATTCGGTGAAGGAATTGCAGAATGTCGGCATCCAGCCGCAGATGCTGATCTGCCGCTGCGACCGTCCGATTCCGGAAAACGAACGGCGCAAGATCGCCTCCTTCTGCAATGTCCGCACCGAGGCGGTCATCCCGGCGCTGGATATCGACACCATCTACGCCGTGCCCATCTCCTACCACGAAGCCGGGATGGACCGCGAAGTGCTGCGCCATTTCGGGCTACCCTATGACCTTGAACCCGATCTCTCCCGCTGGAGGCGCATCGTCGAAGCCGTGCGGGCGCCGGAGGGCACGGTGCGCATCGCCGTGGTCGGCAAGTACACCAATCTGCTCGACAGCTATAAGTCGCTCGCCGAGGCGCTGGCCCATGGCGGCATCGCCAACCGTGTCAAAGTCCAACTCGACTGGATCGACGCGCAGGTTTTCGAGCAGCCCGACTCGGTCCTCAAGCTCGATGGCGTACACGGCATCCTGGTCCCCGGCGGCTTCGGAGAGCGCGGCACCGCCGGCAAAATCGCCGCGGTCCGATTCGCCCGCGAGCACAAGGTGCCGTTTTTCGGCATCTGCTTCGGGATGCAGATGGCGGTGATCGAGGCGGCCCGCAACCTCGCCGATCTGCCGGGCGCTTCCTCCACCGAATTTGGCCCCTGCGATGTCCCGGTGGTTGGCCTGTTGACCGAATGGGCGCGCGGCAATGATATCGAACGCCGCCGCGCCGGCGGTGATCTCGGCGGCACCATGCGGCTCGGCGCCTTTGAGGCAACGCTCAAAGAGGACTCCCTGGTCCGCGACATCTATGGCGGCGCTGCCCAAATTTCCGAACGCCACCGGCATCGCTACGAGGTCAACATCCATTACCGCGAGGCGCTGGAAGCCACCGGCCTGAGCTTCTCCGGCCTCTCGCCCGATGGGGTATTGCCGGAAATCATCGAATACCCCAACCACCCCTGGTTCATTGGCGTACAATTCCACCCCGAACTAAAGTCCAAACCCTTCGCCCCCCACCCCCTCTTCGAAGGCTTCATCGCCGCCGCCGTGAAGCAAACGAGGCTGGTATGACCCAACCCAACGTAGGATGGGCAGAGCGAAGCGAAGCCCATCACTTCCCCAAACCGACCCCGGTCCCGAGCGTCCCATGACCCACGTCACAATCGGCAGTCTGACCATTGGCAACAATCTGCCCTTCGTCCTGATCGCCGGCCCATGCCAGATCGAATCCGAAGCCCACACCATGGAGGTCGCCGGCTTCTTGGCAGAGATGTCGCAAAGGCTCGGCATCGGCCTGATCTACAAGTCGAGCTATGACAAAGCCAACCGCACCTCGGCCAACGCGCAGCGCGGCATCGGCATGGATAAGGGTCTGGAAATCCTGGCCCGTGTGCGCGAAAACTTTGGCATCCCCGTGCTAACCGATGTGCACGACGCCGCGCATTGCGCCCCGGCGTCGCAGGCGGTGGACGTGCTGCAAATCCCCGCCTTTTTGTGCCGCCAGACCGATCTGCTGCTCGCCGCCGGCCAAACCGGGCGCGCGATCAACGTGAAGAAAGGCCAGTTTCTGGCGCCCTGGGACATGGCCAACGTCGCCGCCAAAATCGCCAGCACCGGCAATGAAAAAATCCTGCTCACCGAACGCGGCGTCAGCTTCGGCTACAACACCTTGGTCAGCGATTTGCGTTCTCTGCCGATCATGGCCGAGACTGGTTATCCGGTGGTGTTCGACGCCACCCATTCCGTGCAACAGCCAGGCGGCCAGGGTGCGTCATCGGGCGGCGAGCGCAAATTCGCGCCGGTGCTGGCACGCGCCGCGCTGGCGGTGGGCTGCGCGGCAGTGTTCATCGAGTGCCACCAGGACCCCGACCATGCGCCATCCGACGGCCCGAACATGATTTACTTGCAGGAAATGCCAAAGCTGGTCGAAACCCTAGCGGCATTCGACAGATTATCGAAATCCCTCATCGCGTAACAAATTCTACCAAGCAAATTCCGGCAGAATCGCAACCGGCGCAATCCCCGCCAGCATAGCCTGCTCGGGTGCGACACCTGGGTGCAGCGCATGGATACCGGAGAGCACCCAGCACGCATCGATCCCCGCCGCCTTGGCGCCCGCCATATCAGTGCGCAGCGAATCACCGACCGCCAACGCGCGGGATTTTTCCACCCCCAGCAGCGCCAGCGTGGGCGTGTAGATCGCCGGGTCCGGCTTGCCGCGCAGTACAACCTTGCCGCCCTGGGCAACGTAGTATTGCGCCAGCAGGCCCGCGCAGATGATGCGCTTGCCGTCACGCACCACCTCCAGATCGGGATTCGCGCACACCATCGGCAGGCCGGCCGCCAGCGCCGCATTCAATATGGGCGTGTAAATGCTGGGATCGTCTAGCCCAAGATAATCATCCGGCCCGGTATTGAGCAGAAAATCCGCTTCCGCCGGCGTATTCACCGAAATGAGCGGCAGCGTATCGAACACGTCGCGATCACGCTCGGGTCCGAGATGGAAAAGCCGGTTTCCCAGCGCCGCGAAATCGGTATCGGTGCGGTCGCGCAACGCAAGATAAACCGCCTCGCCGCTCGACATGATGCCGGCGTAAAGTTCTGCGCCGATGCCCATGGCGGCCAGACCCCTACCAATCGCGGTGGCGCGGCGCGGCGCGTTGGAGAGAAAAACCACCGGTTTTTTCAGCGCGCGGAGTTGCTGCAGACAGTCAATGACGCTGGGATAGGGTTTTACTCCGTCATGCACCACGCCCCAGAGATCGACGACGAATCCATCATAATTCGCGGCAATCTCCGAAAACCCGCTCATGCGCCGGCGCCGATGGCCTGGGCGACGCTTGTGAAACCGTTTTGCGCAAGCAGCGACGCCAGGCCCGATTTGAGCCGCGGAATGAGCGCCGGGCCGGCATAGGCAAAACCCGTATAAAGCTGCACCAGGCTGGCGCCGGCCAGGATTTTGGCAAAAACATCCTCGCCCGAAAAAACACCGCCGGCGCCGATGAGCATGAGTTTTCCTTGCGCGAGTTTATAGGCTTTCGCCAGCATTTGCGTGGAGGGCTGAAACAGCGGCGCGCCGGAAAGTCCGCCGGTCTCCGATTTTTTATCCCCTTTAAGCGTCGCCGGCCGGGCGATGGTGGTGTTGGAGACAATCAGGCCGGTAATGCTGCGCTTGAGGCAGGTTTCCACCACGGCGGCCAACCCGGCATCGGAGAGATCGGGCGCGATTTTCACGAAAAGCGGGGTTTGCGTGGTGATCGCATCCAGAATGGCGGCAAGGCGCTGTTCGCTCTGTAAATCCCGCAAACCCAATGTGTTAGGCGAGGATATGTTGATGGTGATGTAATCCGCATGGGCCTCAACGGCCTTGACCAGCGCCGGATAGTCGATCTCCGGCCTAGCCCCTTCCTTGTTGATCCCAAGATTGGCGCCGACGGCGATTTTGGAACGGTCCGCCACTTTAAGCCGGGGCAGCAGCGCCTCGATCCCCTCGTTATTGAAACCCATCCGGTTGATCACCGCGCGATCCTCGGCCAGCCGAAACAAACGCGGGCGCGGATTGCCCGGCTGCGGCAGCGGGGTGACCGTGCCGGCCTCGACAAAGCCGAAGCCCAGCCGGCCCAAAGCATCGATCGCCACGCCGTTCTTGTCGAACCCGGCCGCCAGGCCAATGGGGTTGCGCAAGCTGCGGCCAAAAGCGGTGACAATAAGGCTTGGATCATCCAGGCCAGGATCGCGCCCGGCAAGGCCGCAGCGCAGGGCGCGGAGTGAAAAAAGATGCGCGGTTTCAGGGTCCAACCGCCGCATCAACGGCATGGCGGCGGCGGCCCAAAAACTCATTTCACATAGACGAGCACATAGGAATCCAGCCCGGCGGATTTGGCGGTGAGCGAGACATGCGAAGCCGCGACGCCATCGCCGATAATGGCCTTGGCGACCGCCGCCGCGGTGTCCGAAAGGGCGGCTAGTTCGGCGGCGCTGGCATCCGGCGTGGCGGAGGCCGGGCTCTGGGCCTGCACCTCGAACGCAGCGCCGGTCTTGATGGCCAGAGCCTGGCGCACGGCGGAGGCGACCGGGGCGGCGAAATCACTGGTGCCGGGCAGGATGGTGATGAGCGGCACGCGGCCGTTGAAGGCCTGGGTGGCGGAGACGCTGGCGGTATCCGGCCCCGCCGCCGCTGGCGCAAAGCTGTTGCGGCCGGGCACCTGGCAGGCGGCCAGGAATCCCAAAGCCAGAAACGGGAGCAGGTTGGATGAGCGCATGTGCATCCTCCTAAAGAATGCGGGCTTGCGCGGCAATAACGCTCCGGCCAAGGTCACGAAAGCGGTAGAAGGAGACGAAGATGCTCGACCTGATTATTCGTGGCGCCACCCTGCAAGATGGGCGCGCGCCAGTGGATATCGGCATTGCCGGCGAGCGGATCGTCGCCGTTGAGCCAAGACTGGCGGCGGAGGCGGAGCAGAAAATCGACGCCGCCGGAAGGCTGGTCTGCCCGCCTTTCATCGATTCCCACCTGCATCTGGATACCACGCTGAGCCTGGGGCTATCGGGGCCGAATCAGAGTGGCACCTTGCTGGAAGGCATTGCGCTCTGGGGCGAGTTGAAGCCCTCGCTCACGCAAGCGGGGATTTACGAGCGCGCGAAAAAACTCTGCCTCTGGTCGATCGCGCGCGGCACGCTGGTGATCCGGAGCCATGTGGATATCTCCGACGACAGGCTGCTCGCGGTAGATGCCTTGCTGGCGCTGCGAGAGGAGATGAAACCCTATCTCGACATCCAACTCGTCGCCTTTCCGCAGGACGGCTATATCCGCTACCCCAAATCACCGGAAAACCTGGCCCGCGCCTTGGATAAGGGCGTGGATGTGGTCGGCGGCATTCCGCATTTTGAGCGCACGATGGAAGACGGCGCCGCCAGCGTGAAGCAGCTCATGCGGATCGCCGCCGATCGTGGGCTGCTGGTGGACATGCATTGCGATGAAAGCGACGACCCGCTCTCCCGCCATATCGAAAATTTGGTGGCGGAGACGATCCGGCACGGGCTGCACGGCCGCGTTGCGGGTTCGCATCTCACCTCGATGCACAGCATGGATAATTATTATGTCAGCAAGTTGATCCCGCTGATTGCGGAGGCGCAGGTTTCGGCAATCGCCAACCCGCTGATCAACATCACGCTGCAGGGAAGGCACGACACCTACCCCAAACGCCGCGGCATGACCCGGGTGAAGGAGCTGATGGCGGCCGGGGTGAACGTCTCCTTCGGCCATGACTGCGTGATGGACCCCTGGTACCCGCTGGGCAGCCACGACATGCTGGAAGTCGCCAACATGGCGCTGCATGTCGGGCAGATGACCGGCGTGGAGGAGATCAAATCCTGTTTCGACGCGGTGACAGTAAACGCGGCGAAAACCTTGAATTTGAATGATTACGGCATCGCGCCGGGGAAGGCTGCCGATTTGATCGTCCTGCAGGCCGCCGATCCGATCGAAGCCATCCGCCTGCGCGCCGAACGGCTATTCGTGATCCGCCGCGGCAAGATATTGGCAGAGGCGAGCCCCAGGGAGACGCTGGTGCGGTTCGGCCGGCAGGAGCGACACGTCGATTTCACCAAAGCAAGCCTGGACCTTGCCTAGCCGGCAGCCGTCCGGTTGCGATTATAGGCATGCACGCGGCGATGAAACTTGCGCCAGGCGGAGGTGCCTTCATAGCGGGCGAAAGCCGGGACAGCCGGGCGGCCGCTATCCTTGAAGCGATCGGGGGAGGCTTTGGCGGTTTGCTGAACGCTGGCGAGCCATTCGGGGGTAAGCGTGGTTACGGCGGTTACGTTGGCGCCGGGAGCCGGTATCTTCCCGTTGCGGATGGCCTGGCGCAATGTGCGGATGGAAACCCCAAGCGCCTGCGCGGCTTGGGGGAAGCCGAGTGTGGTTGATTTGGTCACGGAGAAATCCTGTCTTGTTTGATCGGCAGAGCGCTACTCCAGTGAGGGCCGAGACTCAACCCGCATTGCGGGACAAAGGCGACGCCCAGCTTGGAGCGCGGGCGTCTCGCCCGCGCCTCCGCCGGGTTGTACTCAATGCTCTGCGGCGCGGCCTTATGCGGGCGGGACGCCTGCGCTCCAAGCTTTGCCACCGCTCCTCGAATGCAGCACAATAGGGATCGGTAATGTGGCGAGGATTTCGATGCAGCAGGTGATTTTGGTGACCGGTGCAACCGCCGGCTTCGGTGCGGCCTTCGCGCGGCGCTTCGTGAAGGACGGGCATAAGGTTATCGCCACGGGCAGGCGGGTCGAGCGGTTGGAGGGTCTCGCCGCGGAACTCGGCGATGCGCTCCTACCCCGGCCGCTTGATGTTACCGACGCTGCCGCCGTCGCCGGCTTTGTGGACAGCCTGCCGAAAGACTGGCGCGCAATCGACGTGCTGATCAACAATGCCGGCCTGGCGCTGGGCCTGTCCCCCGCCTGGGATGCCGATCTGGCGCAATGGGACCAAATGGTCGCCACCAACGTCACCGGGCTGATGCATGTGACCCGGGCGGTGCTTCCGGGCATGGTGGAACGCAATCGCGGCACCATTATCAATCTCGGCAGCGTGGCCGGAACCTATCCTTATCCCGGCGGCCATGTTTATGGCGGCAGCAAGGCCTTCGTGAAGCAGTTTTCCCTGAATCTGCGGGCCGATCTGGTCGGTAAAAACATCCGCGTGACGGATATCGAGCCCGGAATGGTCGGCGGCAGCGAATTCAGCGAGGTGCGCTTTGGCGGCGATGCGCAGCGCGCCCGGGCAGTTTATGAGGGAATAACCCCGCTCTCGCCCGAAGATATTGCAGAAACAGCGGCTTGGATCATCGGCCTGCCGGCGCATGTGAACATCAACCGGATCGAGCTGATGCCAACCTGCCAGGCCAGCGCCGCCTTCGCGGTGAAACGCGGATAAAACACCGCTTGCCTGCCAGCGTCCCGCGTTGCTAGCCTGCAACCTATGCGGGTATTTTTACGATGAGCATCGCGCGCGTCCAGAGCTTCGCCTTTGCCGGGATCGACGCGCAACCGGTCGAGATTCAGGTGCAGATATCCTCCGGCCTGCCGGCTTTTTTGATGGTGGGCCTGCCAGACAAAGCGGTTGGCGAGGCGCGCGAGCGGGTGCGCGCCGCGCTGACAGCCATGGGCTTGGCGCTGCCGCCCAAGCGGGTGCTGGTCAACTTGGCGCCGGCCGATATGCTGAAGGAGGGCAGCCATTTCGACCTGCCGGTAGCGCTGGCCGTGCTGGCCGCGATGGACGTTCTGCCGCGCGAGGAAATTGCGCAATTTGCGGCTTTGGGCGAACTTTCCCTGGATGGCAGGATACAACCCGTCGCCGGCGTGCTGCCCGCGGCGATCGCGGCGCAGAATCGGGAACTGGGGTTGATCTGCCCGGAATCTCAAGGCCCGGAGGCCGGTTGGGCGGGCGAATTGACGGTACTGGCGGCTCCCGACCTGCTTTGCCTGATCAACCATTTTCGCGGCACGCAGGTGATGTCAGCGCCGCCGGAGGGGATGCTGGGCGGCGGCTTCAAAACCCTCGATCTCGCGGATGTGCGTGGCATGGAAACCTCGCGCCGCGCATTGGAGATTGCCGCCGCAGGCGGGCATAATCTGTTGATGATAGGGCCACCCGGCGGGGGCAAATCCATGCTGGCGGCGCGATTGCCGGGCCTGCTGCCGGATTTGCGTCCGCGGGAAGCGCTGGAAGTCAGCATGGTACATTCGGTTGCCGGGCTGCTGGAGGATGGCAGGCTGGTGACGCGCCCGCCTTTTCGGGAGCCGCATCATTCGGCCAGCATGGCGGCCATCACCGGCGGCGGCAACCGGGCCAAGCCGGGTGAAGTTTCGCTCGCGCATCGCGGGGTTCTGTTCATGGACGAATTACCGGAATTCCCACGCGCGACATTGGAGGCGTTGCGCCAGCCTTTGGAAGCGGGGCATACCACGGTGGCAAGGGCCGCGGCGCATATTACCTATCCGGCGCGGTTTCAACTGGTCGCGGCGATGAATCCCTGCCGCTGCGGCTATTTGGGCGACGCCTCGCGCGAATGTGGCCGGGCGCCGCGTTGCGGGGAAGATTATCAGTCAAAAATCAGCGGGCCGTTGCTGGATAGAATTGATTTGATCATCGAAATTTCACCCATCGCCCCTGCCGAACTCAGCCGCGCGCCGGCGGGCGAAGCAAGCGTGATCGTGGCTGCCAGGGTGGCGGCGGCGCGGCAATTGCAGCGCGAGCGTTATGGCGAGAGCGCTCCCAGCAATGCCGAAGCGCTTGCGGACCAGATCGAAATGGCGCCGGAAGCCAGGGCGCTCGCCGAGACCGCCAGCACGCGGCTACGGCTCTCGGCCCGCGGCTTCACCCGCATTTTGCGCGTCGGCCGCACGATCGCCGATCTGGCGAAGTCTGAACTGGTGCACCGCGCGCATATTCTGGAGGCGCTCGCCTACCGGCACCGGATTCCCGGCCGCAGCACGCTGGCCGGCCCCGTTCACCCGCCAACGGCCAACCGCGTCTCATCATAAACCACCCAAGCGAGCGAAGTTTCGACAATCTTTGCTACCGCGCCGTTGAAAGCCTCGGCGGTGTTTTCACGTTCGAGCCGGGAGACCGCGTTATCTCGCAAGCGCCCCCATAGCCGCTCGGAGCGGTAAAGACTGGCGATCCGGCTTGCGAAACATTGCGGATCATTGGCGGGGGAAGTGAGAAGCTCGATATCATCCTGCCAATTCAGTTGGTCGGCGAGCAGTTGCGTTGCGACAATGGGCAATCCGAAGGAGGCCGCTTCGTAGAGCTTGTACGGTGTGCCGGCGGCAAAGCGTGTCGGCGCAATGAACAGCCGGTTCTGCGCGTAATGCCGCCGCAACGAAAGCGCGGCGCCGTGCAGTTTAATGTAAGGATGATCGGCGAATGGACTCAGATCGATTCCCGGCGCGACATGGCCGGCAACATTAAGGGTTGGCGGCGCTTCCATCTCGCGCATCAGCGCTGGCAGGATGGCTTGCAGGTACCAGTGCAGCGCGTCCAGATTCGGGCTGTCGGGCTGATGAATACTGGCGACAAACAGCAAGCCTGAGCGGGCATCGAACGGCTCCGGAATCGGCTCCGGCGGTCGTTGCGTGCCGAGCACGGAAACATTGCGCAACCCTGCATCGCGGAGCAGGCTCGCTTCCGAATCATTGACCGCGATGCAATGCCGGCAAAGCGGCGCCCACTCCAACTCGCTGCGCAGCGCGCTGGCAAAATCGAATTTTTGCACGCCGATCAGCGCCGCGCGGGCATTTTCTCGCAGGCTGACAATGGCTTCGGTATCGAGCACAAAGGGCACAATACCCGGATCAATTCCCGCCTGCAGGCAAGCGGGTAGAATGCGCGAGAGATTATGCGTCCGGGAAACCCAGATCAGATCATAATAGCCGGGCCGCGCTTCCAGAAATTCGGCGAGCTGGTTCACATCGCGGTCATGCAGAATTTCCACGTTGTCTGGCAGGTCTGCAAACATGCTCGTCACGTCAAAATCGGCGCCGCTCACGGGAAAAATGGAGGCCGCATGGCCGGCGGCAACGATGGCGTGCACGATGTCATTGGCGCGGGCATAGCCGGAGCCGAGCCGGCGCAGCGGGACGGTATCCTCGATGAATAAAACATTGCGCCGGCCTCCC
This sequence comes from Alphaproteobacteria bacterium, assembly GCA_026225015.1. Lineage (GTDB taxonomy): Bacteria > Pseudomonadota > Alphaproteobacteria > Acetobacterales > Acetobacteraceae > Acidocella. The sequence goes on along the minus strand of JAMFRY010000038.1, from coordinate 2,451 downwards.
CGCGGCGAGCGGGCGGCAACCAGGTTATGCGGGCTGTTCGGCAGCCTGGTTGCTAGAAATGCCGCGTGCTTGCGCGCAAAAATCCTCTGCCCACGCTGCATGAGCGCCCGCGCGGCGTGGCTACCCGCGCTGCCATATTCAAGATGGTGGATCACGATCGCCGGATCAACCACGACGCGGAATCCCGCCTCGGCCATGCGGACGCATAAGTCGGCATCCTCGTAATAGGCGGGGCCGAAATCAGGGTCGAAGCCACCCAAACGCTTCACCACCGCGCCGCGGCAGAGCAGAAAAACCCCGGAACAGAAATCGACATCGCGCGTGAAATTCGCCTCCGGCGCCAGCGGCGAGGCATCGCGCATATAGCCGCTCGTGGAACCATCCCGCCAGACGATGCAGCCGGCTTCCTGCAGCAGGCCGTGCATGCGAATCACCTTAGCCCCAACGGCGCCGATGCCGGGATCGGAATGTATGCGGGCGATCGCGGCATCCACCGCGCCGAAGCCGAATTCGACATCATTGTTCACAAACAGCACGACTTCAGCGGCAACTTGCCTTAGTGCCAGATTGCAGGCGCGCAGATAGCCGATATTCCGGTCGAGCCGGATGATGCTGGCGCCTGCGACATATTGCACGATATCCGCCGTCGCATCACATGAGCCGTTATCGACCAGAATAAGCTGCATGGCGCCGGCAAAATTGCTGCGCAGCGAACTCAAGGCCAGCATGGTCAGTTCGAATTTTTCGCAAGCCACCATAATGACGGATAGTTGGCAGGCCCCCACAAAACCAAAATCAATTTTTCGGCGAGCGAAGATGGCCAGATTGTCGCGGGCTTTGCGGATGAATAACTGCCTTGCCGCCGCCTCAACGGTTGCAGGTTTTTGGTCCTCCGGCGCGCATGGCAGCCCTTTGCTCAACCCGACCGCGCGCAGATGCGCGAAGGCGTCGCGCGCCTGGCCCGTATTTAACGCATTGCGAACCTCCGCATTGGCGTCGCGGTAAAAGGTGAGGTCGATATCCGGGCTTGGCCGGCGGAATTCAAATACGCCGGTTTGCAGAAAATGCCGATAACCATTTGAATAATCTCCGGCCAGATCGAGATTTGTTTGGCAATAATAACGCTCGGAGAATTCCGGCACCGGGTCTGGATGGACCGGGTTTCTGCCGGCCAGATAATGCGCAATGGCCGAGCCGAATTTCTGGTCCGCGTTTTCGTCGGCATTTTCGTTTTGCCGAAGATACCAGGCCGGATCGAAGTAAATTGATGGCGGCAACTCGGTTGCGCCGGTTGCAAGGCGGTAGAGGTAATGGCTGAAGGAACCGCAATGATCGATGACAGAGGCCGAATCACCGGCGGCAATCGCCTGGGAGCGATAGAAGTGGCTGTCGAACAGCAAATGCGGCTGCCGATGTTCATACTGGCCGGAACGTAAAAAATGGTCATAGCGGCCGTAAAACTGTTGGGCGTCGAGATTCTCCAGCGCCATGTCGTCGTACAGGCTGCCATAGAGTGGATCGTCGAACAGCCAGTGCCCTGCATGGAAGCGATGGCCAAGCTGGCAGAAATGGTCAAAGCCGGATGCGTAGCGGCCGGCCTTGACCAATGCGGCAATGTTCGGGTTGGCCGAGCGGTAGTAATGCTCGTCGAAAAATGGGCTGGGCGCGTGGCCGCTCCTGGCGCCGTGTTGCAAATAATAGGACAGCAAATCGGCTGGCGTTCGCGCGATGCGAGCGGGGATGAAATTGCCGTATTTTTTAAGATACCATACCGGATCGAATACCGCCCAGCCGGGTTTTACAGTACAATCAGGCTGCAAAAGCAGGGCGGCGGGAAGCGGCATCGAGACCCGTTTGCGTTGGTTTCTTTGCCCGCTATCATATTCTATCTCAAGTTGAAAGTGGATTGCACCCCATTGCGCTCATCGCGGCCCAGGCCGTTGGCGCCAAAGCCGGGCGGCGGAAATAGTTGAAGGGCACGGGCGGTTTTCCGGGCGGCGGTGGGCCTACGTCAAGGCCCGTGGCAAGGCTGTCGCCAATGGCGGCGTAAACGAAGCCGGATGGCGAAATCTGTGCTTCGACCGTCGCCAGAAAATCGACCGCCTCGGCAGGGTTCAAGCGCTGCAAGGCCAAAGCCGCGAAGGCTGTGCCCTCCGGCCATATACCGAGGCTGGCGGCGCTGAAGCCAATGCCGGCGCCGCGCCGTAGCGCTTCAATCGCCGTTTCTGCTGATTTGGCGCTGCCCAGGCCCGCCAGGAACGGCCAGATGCCGGCATCCGCCGCCAGTAGCGGGTTAATCGACCCATTCGGGGCAGTCCCTGCGTTAAACAGTGTTTTTGCCGGCTCAAACATCGCGTGAACAAAATCACCGGCTGAAGCGGCATCCTCCTTGCGGCCAAGTTTTGTGAAAGCGACGAACAAATCGGTATTTTGCTCGGTGCTTTGCCAGGT
>JAMFRY010000331.1 GCA_026225015.1 Alphaproteobacteria bacterium | reverse complement strand
AGGTTCCAGCAAAGCGAAGCTTTGTCGGAAAGGCTCCGGAGGGTGAGCGAAGCGAAGCCCATCGCGGTTTCAGGAATGAGTGACCTGGGCGCCCCAAAAAAGTGATGGGCTTCGCTGCGCTCTGCCCATCCTACGGATTTCTGCACGGGACATCAAATGACGGATACGCCGAAACTTTCGCATAACGAGACGATCAAGACCAAAAGCCGCTTTTTGCGCGGCACGCTGGCGGAGGGCTTGGCTGAGGTCGCCTCGGGCGCCATTTCCGAGGACGACCAGCAGCTCATCAAGTTCCACGGCATCTATTTGCAGGATGACCGCGACCTGCGCGCCGAACGCGCCAAGCGCAAACTGGACAAGGCCTACAGCTTCATGGCCCGGCTGCGCGTCCCGGGCGGCGTGCTCTCCCGCGAGCAATATCTCGCAATGGACAAACTCTCCGATGAACGCGGGAACGCAACCCTGCGCCTGACCACGCGCCAGTCCATCCAGTTTCACGGCGTTATCAAAACCAATCTCAAGCCGGCCTTGCGCCAGATCGACAACGTTTTGCTCGACACCATCGCCGCCTGCGGGGATGTCAACCGCAATGTGATGTGCACGCCCAATGAGTTCCTAAGCCCGGTCTATGCGCAGGTCGAGCAAACCGCGCGCGCGATCAGCACCCATCTCCTGCCCCGCACCTTCGCCTGGCGCGAAGTGTTCCTCGACGGTGAGAAGATCACCGCCGAACCGGAATCCGAACCGATCTACGGCGCCACCTATTTGCCCCGCAAATTCAAAATCGCCATCGCAGTCCCCCCGCAAAACGATGTGGATGTTTTCGCGCACGACCTCTCCTATATTGCCATCATTAAAAACGATGAAGTCATCGGCTATAATGTCGTGGCCGGCGGCGGCATGGGCGCCACCCATGGCGATCCGGAGACCCATCCCCGCCTCGCCGAGAGCATCGGCTACTGCGCCTATGACGAAGCGGTTGCGGTCGCCGAAGCAGTGGTGACGGTGCAGCGCGATTACGGCAACCGCGCCAACCGCCGCCGCGCCCGTCTCAAATACACCATCGAGGATCGCGGTCTCGCCTGGTTCAAGGAGCAGGTCAACGCCCGCCTCGTCACCAAGCTGCAACGCGCGCGCGCCGCTAAATTCGCCGATAACGGCGACAGAATGGGCTGGCATACCGGCGCGGACGGCCTGCATCATCTGACTCTGTTCATCGAAAACGGCCGGGTTGCGGATGCCGGAGATTGGCGCCTGAAAACCGCCCTGAAACGCATCGCAGAGCAGAATCCCGTTTCCTTCATCATCACCGCCAACCAGAACCTGATCATCGCTCGCGCCGACGCCGACGCCCGCCAGGACATCGAAGCCACGCTTGCCGCCCACGGCGTTGCCTTGCGCGCCTCGGTACTGCGTGAAGCCGCGATGGCCTGCGTCGCGCTGCCCACCTGCGCCCTCGCGCTGGCGGAGAGCGAGCGCTATCTGCCGAGCCTGATCACGAAACTGGAAGCGCTGCTTAGCCAGCACGGGCTGGAAAAGCAGCCGGTTACGATACGCATGACCGGCTGCCCGAATGGCTGCGCGCGTCCCTATATCGCCGAAATCGGCTTTGTCGGCCGCAATCCCGGCCGCTACAACATGCATCTGGGAGGTGCTGCCGACGGCTCCCGGTTGAACCGGATATGGGTGGAAGACGCGGATGAGGAAACCATTCTGCAGACCCTCTCGCCCCTGATTGCCGAATACGCAAAAAGCCGGAAAATTGGGGAAGGGTTTGGCGATTTCGTTACGCGAAAGCAAATCGTGTGATGACCCCGCGCGTTTATATCGCCGGGGCCGGCCCGGGTGATCCGGAGTTGCTCACGCTCAAGGCCTTGCGGGTCATCCAAGCCGCCGATGTCATCCTGCACGACAATCTGGTCGGCGAAGCGATCCTTGCTCTCGCACCGCAGGCCATGCGCATCAATGTCGGCAAACGCTGCGGCAGACATTCTTCACCGCAAGTCGAAATCAATCACCTGCTCGTCGAGCATGCCGAAGCCGGGCGTGCCGTAGTCCGGCTGAAGGGCGGCGATCCGATGATCTTCGGCCGCGCGACCGAGGAAATGCAGGCGTTGGAAGCGCACGGGATTGAATATGAGGTCATCCCCGGCGTCACCGCCGCCGCCGCCGCAGCAGCATCGCTGGGTCTGTCGCTGACACAGCGCAACGTCTCCCGCTCGGTGCATTTTCTCACCGGACACGGTGCGGAAGGCGGCGTGCCCACGCATGACTGGGTCGCGCTGACCCGGGCCGGCGGAACCCTGGTATTCTATATGGGGCGCGAAAAATTATCCGGCCTGGCCGCCCATCTCATCGAAGCCGGCATGTCCCCCGCAATGCCCGCGATCGCGGTGGAAAACGCCAGCCTTCCCGGCGAACGGATCACCCGGTCCATCCTTGCCTCGCTGCCCCGCACGCTGCGCGCCGATACTACGGATGCGGCCAGCCGAGGGCCGACATTGATCATCCTGGGCGAAGCCATGCAAACCGCCTTCACCCTTCCCGCCGCAACCATCATGGCCACGGCGAAGTAAAACCCCGGAAACGGTGCGGCAGAATCGGCGGGCATCCAGGTTCGACTAAATCGAACAGGATAGTATGATTAACCTGAACGAAATCACCCGCCAGAACTTCCGTTAGCTTCCCTGAGTGCACGGCCCGCCGAAGCGACCCTTCCTAACCCCTTGTTTTCCGACATAACCCGGCCCGCCGCAGCTTGCTGGCGGCGCGGCGCGCGGCGCGCGCTGGATATAAGTCAAACAACCCCCTCACCGCCCGGCGCGAAATCATTGCGTTAAAAATCGTAAGCCCCTAGAATATCTACTGTCCGCAACGTTGTTTTTAACGCTATGTTGGATTCAGCGGATGCGTAGCTGGTCAAAAAAGCTCCGGCGCGCGGACGGCTACAATCTGGGACAAAAAAAATGACCTTCGGCTACAGCGCGGATACCCAGCCCCTCCCTGAGGCAATGATTTCACGGCCGGGCGGCGAGGGTTCCCGGCTGGCGCCTCCCCCGAATATCCTGGATCGCCCCTATGATAACCTCACACTCAGCATAGATAGCCAGAGCGGCGCCTGCTGGTGCTTCATGGAGCCGCGGGGGCGGCCGTCTTACACCCATGCATTGATGGATGACATCAGCCAGATGCAGCGCGCGATCACCGAAACATTCGCACGTGGACCTGGCCATTTGCGGCGGCCGTTCTCATGGTTCGTGATGGCGTCTTCGCTGCCGGGCATTTATAACCTGGGCGGGGACCTCGGCTATTTTGTTCAATGTGTAAGGCAACGCGACCTGCCGGCATTGCGGCACTATGGGCATGTCGCCGTCAAGGCGATCCACCGCAACAGCATGGCGTTTGATAGCCCGCTCGTAACGATGGCGCTGGTCCAGGGCGATGCGCTGGGCGGTGGTTTCGAACATGCCTTGTCCTTCGACATGATCATCGCCGAGCGAAGCGCCAAGTTCGGCCTGCCGGAAATCCTCTTCAACATGTTTCCCGGAATGGGCGCCTATAGTTTCCTTTCCCGCCGCATGGACCGCCGGAAGGCGGAAGCGCTGATCCTGTCAGGGCGCATCTACACCGCCGAGGAACTCTATGAGATGGGGGTTGTGGACGTACTGGCCGAGGATGGCGCCGGGGAACTGGCCGTGCGGGAATATATCGCGCGCCATAGCCGCAGCTTCAACGCCCAGCTGGCGACCTATCGCGCCCGGCGCCGGGTGAACCCGGTTGCACTGGAGGAATTGATCCGTGTCGTGGATCTCTGGGCGGAAGCCGCCCTTAATTTGACCAGCGCCGATTTGCGCAAAATGGACCGGCTATGCGCCGCTCAGGACAGACGGCTGGCAAGGATTCGCGCCGCCGGCCCGATGCTGATGGCGGCGGATTGACCATCGGCGTATATACGGTTTCCTTGCAACCATTGGGTAGCCGCCTTTTATCCTAAATCCGGCAGTTTGATGATTGCGAATCGCGCCAAAGCTGGCGGAAATTGATCGAATGGGACCGATAAATCAGGAAATTTTGGCTCACCCATCGGGTGAGCAACCAGCGGTTGGTTCACTATCT
>JAMFRY010000330.1 GCA_026225015.1 Alphaproteobacteria bacterium | reverse complement strand
CCCAACTCATCACCATCGGCCGGGTTGCCTTCATGTTCGGCTGGGCCAAGCCGGTGCCGATTGACGCCATGGCGCTGAACATCAACGGTCATCACAACCCGCGCCGGCTGATGGCGATTGTCGCGATCGCCGGCCCGCTGATGAATTTCGGCTTGGCGTTTCTCGGCGCACTGGCGCTGTATCAGCCTTATGGCACTGATTTCTGGACCTATTTCATCCTGGTCAACCTGGTGCTGGGCATTTTCAACCTGATCCCGTTGCCGCCCTTGGATGGCGGGCGGATCGCTGTCGGGCTGCTGCCGCTGCCGCTCGCGCGTTGGCTGGCTGGATCAGAAAAATATAGTATCCTGTTGGTTTTGCTGGTCTTGTTCGTACTTCCGGCGGCGTTCGGCGCGATCGGCAGGCATTTCAACCCGGTGAATGACACCCTGAACGCCGTGCTGCCCTGGGCCGCCGATACGGTAATGCATCTGGCGGGGCATCAACATGGATTCTGAATCGCTGGTTCTGCAGCTGGAGGGTTTTGAAGGCCCGCTCGATCTGCTGCTGGAGCTGGCGCGGGCGCAGAAGGTGGATCTGGCGAAAATCTCAATCCTGGCGTTGGTCGAACAATTCCTCGCGGTCATCGAGGGGGCGCGCCGGGTGCGGTTGGAACTGGCCGCGGATTGGCTGGTCATGGCGGCCTGGCTCACCTGGTTGAAATCCCGACTGCTCTTGCCGGCCTCGCCCGAGGAAGAAGACGCCGAGCAAAGCGCGACAAGCTTGGCCGCCCGATTGATCGACCTGCAGGTGGTGCGCGCCGCCGCTGCCTGGGCCGCCCGGCGCCCGCAACTCGGCTGGGACGAATTCACCCGCGGCGCGCCGGAGGATTTGACCGAAACCGATCGCTCCCGCCTGCGCCTGGAGATGAGCGGTCTGCTCAGCGCCTATCTGGCCGCGCGCCGCCGCGCCGGCGCCAAACAGCAATACCGGCCACCCCCCATGACCTATTTCTCGGTCCAGAACGCCTTGGCCCGGCTGGCCCGGCTGGTCGGTAGCCTGCCGGACTGGTCCACGCTGGAGTCATTCCTGCCTGATGGATTGAGCGATGGTCTGCCGCGCCGCGCCGCTTTATCAGCAACCCTGGTGGCCAGCCTGGAAATGGCGCGCGGCGGCGTGTTGACCATGCGCCAGGACCGTCAATTCGGGCCGATTTTATTGAAAGCGGGGCTGGGTAAGATCGAGCATGAATGAGACAAATGAGCTTTTATCGCAGGCCATAAGGCTGGCCGAGGCCGTCATTTTTGCAAGCCGCGAGCCTGTGCACCCCCGCACGCTGGCCAACCTGCTCCCCGGCGATGCCGATATCGACGCGGTGATCGTAGCACTCAAGGAATCCTATGCGGGCAGGGGGGTTTGCCTTGCCGAGATCGGCGGCGGCTGGCAGTTCCGCACCGCTTCCGATCTTGCGCCGGTTTTAAGAAAAATCGTCGAGCTGCCGCGCCGCCTGCCGCGCGTCGCGATGGAGACACTCGCCATCGTGGCCTATCACCAGCCCGTGACAAGGAGCGAGATCGAGGAAATCCGCGGCGCCAGCCTTTCCCAGAACACCTTGGATCTGTTGCTGGAAAACGGCCTGATCACGCCAAAGGGCCGCAAGGAGAGTCCCGGCAGGCCCTCCCTTTGGGGCACCACGCCGGCCTTTCTGGCGCAGTTCGGCTTGAACGACCTGCGCGATCTGCCCAAGCGTGAGGAATTGCTGATTGACCCCAACCCGGTTTTGACGGGCGAACCGTCCGCCGATTCCGTGCCGGAGTCCCTGCCCGGGCAGGACGCGGAACCCGCCCCCCAGGAACCCGCTTCATGACGAATCGGATCACCCGGCAAAACCTGCTGGATGGCAGCATGCTGGAACGCGTTCACGGCGACGGCAAACGTATCCCCGGCACGCATTTCCGAACACCGGCGGAAATGGCGGCGCTGCTGGACAAATGCCTCTCCGAACATGAAGCAACCGAGGACCTTTATGTCTTCGGCTACGGCTCGCTGATTTGGAATCCGGCTTTTCACTTTATCAGCCAGATGCCGGCAACCCTGCATGGCTGGCATCGCAGGTTTTGCCTTAAAATGGTCGTCGGCCGTGGCGCGCCGGAAACGCCGGGGCTGATGCTGGCGCTCGACCATGGCGGCGCCTGCAAAGGAGTCGCGTTTCGCGTCGCGGCGGCGCAGGCCGGCCAGGAACTCGGCATTCTCTGGCGCAGAGAGATGTATGGCGGCTCCTATAATGCGCGCTGGGTGAAGCTCAAAACCCCGGAAGGCGAGCGGCGCGCCATCACCTTTGTGTGCAACCGCCAGCACCCGCGCTACCTGCCCGAGATCTGCGATGTGGAAACCGCCAAGCTGATCGCCACCGGCTGTGGCGACCTGGGCACCTGCCGGGAATATCTGGAAAACACCGTGCAGCATCTGGCGAGCCTGGGCATGCGCGATCGCGGGCTGATGCGCATTGTGCAGGCTTTGCCGAAGCCATGAAGGCCTGCTAGCTACCGCCGGCATGTTTGGATTTTAATGTTCGGATTTTCTTGGGCAGAGATCGGTTTGATTATGGCGGTGGCGTTGATCGCCATCGGGCCAAAGGATCTGCCTGTCGCGATCCGCACCGTCACCGCGATGATGCGCAAGGCCCGCGGCATGGCGGCCGAATTTCAGGGTCATGTGGACGAGATGATGCGCGAGGCGAATCTCTCGGAAGTGAAAACCGAACTCAACAAGATCCGCAAATTCGATTTCAAGGGCGCGGTTGAAAAGCAGATCGACCCGGATGGCAGCCTGAAGGCAGCGCTTCCGGGGGAAGAATACTTCCCGCCCGAATTGGGAACATTCACCGAGCGTTTCGGTAGAATTGCCGAGCCCGTTATGCAGGATTTGCCCGACAGCCCGGCCTTCATCCCCCCGGATGACGCGCGCAAAAAACCCGTACCGGCCTTTATTCCGCCCGGCACCAAGCGTTGGGGCTTCTGAAGCAATGGACGCGCCGAACACGCCGCCAAACGACAAGGACGAGATCAACGACAAGGAGATGCCGCTGCTGGAGCATCTCTCGGAGCTGCGGCGCCGGCTGATCTGGTCGGGCGCCGCGCTGCTCGTGGCCTTTGGTGTGTGCTATTATTTCGCGCCGCAGATTTACGAGTTTTTGGCCGCCCCGTTGGCGCATGCGCTGCAAGCCCGTGGCGAGAAGCCGCAATTGATCTATACGGCTTTGTATGAGGTGTTCTTCACCTATATTCAGGTGGCGTTGTTCGCGGGTCTGTTCATCTCCTTTCCCGTGATCGCCACGCAATTATGGCTGTTCATCGCCCCTGGCCTCTACAAGCGCGAAAAACGCGCGATGGTGCCCTTTCTGGTCGCAACACCCATCCTGTTTTTCCTAGGGGGCGCGCTGGCCTATTATATCGTGCTGCCCACGATCTATAAATTCCTGCTGGGATTTCAAACCCAGGCGCCGCATGGCAGCGGGGTGGATATTCAGCTGATGGCGAAGGTGAGCGAATACCTCGCCACTGTCATGAAGATCATT
>JAMFRY010000329.1 GCA_026225015.1 Alphaproteobacteria bacterium | reverse complement strand
CTGGCGAATGCCTTCCTCAACCTGCGCCCGAAACCAGGCGTCATGCTCCCGTTCAGCGCGACGCTGCGTGACGAAGTCGCGCATGTACTGTCTCAAGAGCTGCGACGACGGAACTCCTGGCACGAAGATGACTATACCATGGCTATATCATCCGCGATTAGAAAGCAGAAGCAGGCTTACCCGCGTAAGCGCTAGCGGGCCTGAAGCCATATGGGAAGCGGAGCGCTCCCTTGTTGTACCCTGCTTACCTTGCTAGAGCCTCCCGCATGGCCGGAGCGTAGCGCAGTCTGGTAGCGCACCAGTCTGGGGGACTGGGGGTCGTGGGTTCGAATCCCGCCGCTCCGACCAAATCACTCTACCGCCGACCTTAAGCCGAGACCCGTAGCCAGCGGCGCCAGTGGCAAGGCTCCAGCCAGCATGGCGGCCAGCATCAGCAGCGGCGCCATCGGGTGTTGCGAGGTGCAGGCGGCGGTGCCGAAAATCACGGTCGGGATCATCAGTGGCAAGGTAATCAACGGCATCAGCACCGCCGAACGGCGAGCGCCCAGCGTGATCGCAGCGGCCATGCTGCCGAGGAGCGAGAGCAGCAACGTGCCAGGCAGCAGGCTGAGCAGCAGCAGCGGGATTCCGGCCAATGGCAACCGCAGCATCATGGCAAGCGGCCCTGCAATGATCAGCAGTGGCAGCCCCGTGGTGAGCCAATGCGCGGCGGATTTCGCCAAGGCGACGCCATAGGCGGGCAGGCCGGACAAGAGCAAAATATCTAACGAGCCATCCTCGAAATCCGCCCCGAACAGCCGTTCCAACGGCAATAACGCCGCCAACAAAGCGCAGACCCAGATGATGGCAGGCGCAATGTCGGCAAGCGTTCGGGGGTCGGGTCCCAGCGCGAACGCGAACAGGCTGGCGGCAATGACGAAAAACAGCAGTGCAGCAGCGGTGTCGGTGGCATGGCGGAGAAATAGTCTCAGCTCGCGGGCGATAAGCCGGATCACAGGGTGAGCGTTTTCGCGGTGGAAAATTCCAATGGCGTATGCGTGCTGGCGATAATCATGCCGCCTTGGGCGCGGTGCGCCTCGCAACATTCCATGAACCGGCCGATCGAAGCGCCGTCCAGCGCGGTGGTGGGTTCGTCCAGCAGCCATAACGGGGCTTTTGCGGCAATAACGCGGGCCAGGCTCAAGCGCCGCTTTTGTCCGGCGGAGAGCAAGCGGGCCGGCAGCTCGGCATAAGCCTGCAAGCCTACGGAGCGCAGCGCCGCCAATGCCGGCACGTTCTCCTTAACGGTTAGCGCCGGTTTTACTGCATCCAGATGACCCAGCCAGGCGATGCGTTTGGCATGGGTGGGGAGGTCTTCAAGCGCGTTCTCGCCGTCCCAGTTAAGCGTGCCGGCCGCTAGCTTTGTGAGTCCGGCGATCCCCCGCAGCAGCGAAGACTTGCCCGCGCCATTCGCACCGCGCAGCACCAAAAACTCGCCGGAGCGGAGAGAAAAAGAAATATCCCGGAACACCAGCCGCTCGCCGCGGAAGATAGCAAGGTTGGCGGCCGTGAGCAGGTGCACAAAAAACCCCAATTCTTGGATGGTTCATCAATGGACGGACCTGGCTGGCTATGGTTTAAGCCGTGATAAATCGCAAGCGTCGGAACAGAAGGATTTTGCTCCCATGACAGCCATCGGCCATGACACCCTTAAAACTCTGAAAACCTTGGAAGTGGATGGCAAATCCTACAAGTATTTCTCCCTCCCCGAGGCGGCCGATGCGCTGGGCGATATCTCCAAACTGCCGAGAACGCTTAAAATCCTGCTGGAAAACACCCTGAGATTTGAAAACGGCGCCAGCTATACGGTGGAAGACGCAAAATCCGTGATCGGCTGGCTGGAAAAAGCCTCCTCCACCAAGGAAGTGCCGTTCAAGCCCGCCCGCATCCTGATGCAGGATTTCACCGGCGTGCCCGGCGTGGTCGATCTGGCCGCCATGCGCGACGGTATTTTGCGCTTAGGCGGCAAGCCCGAGAAGGTGAACCCGCTAGTGCCGGTGGATCTGGTGATCGACCATTCGGTGATGGTGGATTATTCCGGCAGCGCCGATTCCCTGCAGAAGAACATCGACATGGAATTCGACCGCAATGGCGAGCGCTATAAATTCCTGCGCTGGGGCCAGGAAGCTTTCGATAATTTCCGCGTCGTGCCGCCCGATACCGGCATCTGCCATCAGGTGAACCTGGAATATCTCGCACAGGTCGCCTGGACCTCCGAGAATGGCGGCGAAACCTATGTGTACCCGGATACGCTCTACGGTACCGATAGCCACACCACCATGGTCAACGGCCTGGGCGTGCTGGGCTGGGGCGTCGGCGGGATCGAGGCGGAGGCGGCCATGCTTGGCCAGCCGATCGCCATGCTCATCCCGGACGTGATCGGCTTCAAGCTCACCGGCCGGCTGCCCGAGGGCGCCACCGCCACCGATCTGGTGCTCACTGTGACGCAGATGCTGCGCAAGAAGAGCGTCGTCGGCAAATTCGTTGAATTCTATGGCAGCGGTCTGGCGGAGATGGCGCTGGCGGACCGCGCCACCATCGCCAATATGGCGCCGGAATATGGCGCCACCTGCGGCTTCTTCCCGGTCGATCAGGTAACGCTCGATTACCTGAAACTTTCCGGCCGTGACGAGCACCGCATCAGACTAGTGGAAGCCTATTCCAAGGCGCAGGGCCTGTGGCAAACCGATGTCGATCCGATCTTTACCGACACGCTCGAGCTCGACCTTGGCACGATTCAGCCCTCATTGGCCGGTCCGAAGCGCCCGCAGGACCGGGTGCTGCTGAAAGACGCCGCCACCGCCTTCAACGCCGAACTCACCAAGGGCCTGGGCGTTCCGGCCGATGCGGTGGGAACCCAGGCCGCGGTTGCCGGCAAGAATTACGCCATCACCCATGGCGACGTGGTGATCGCGGCGATCACTTCTTGTACGAACACCTCCAACCCGTACGTGCTGGTCGCCGCCGGATTGGTGGCGCGCAAGGCCCGCGCGCTGGGGTTGACGCCAAAGCCCTGGGTGAAAACCTCGCTCGCCCCAGGTTCGCAGGTGGTGACCGAATATCTCGATAAATCCAACCTCTCAGCGGATCTGGACGCCTTGGGCTTCCAAACGGTCGGCTATGGCTGCACCACCTGCATCGGCAATTCCGGCCCGCTGGAGGATGCGATCGTGGATGCGATCGAGGGCAACAAGCTGGTGGCGGTGTCGGTGCTCTCCGGCAACCGCAATTTCGAGGGCCGCGTGCACCCGAATGTGCGGGCCAACTACCTCGCCAGCCCGCCTTTGGTGGTCGCCTATTCGCTGCTCGGCAATATCCGCGAGGACATCACCAGTGTGCCGCTCGGTAAAGGCACTGACGGCAAGGACGTGTTTTTGAAGGATGTCTGGCCTTCAAATAAGGAAATCAACGATATCGTGCATTCCGTGGTAACGCGCGAGATGTTCCTGGATCGCTATGGCGACGTGTTCAAGGGTCCCAAGCAGTGGCAGGCGATCGAGGTCACCGGCGGGATCGACACCTATGCCTGGCCGTCGGGCTCCACCTATGTGAAGAACCCGCCTTACTTCGAGGGCATCACCCCGGAGCCGAAGCCGGTGACCGATATTACCGGCGCCCGCATCCTGGCCATTCTGGGCGATTCCATCACCACCGACCATATTTCCCCGGCCGGCAATATCAAAAAATCCGGCCCGGCCGGTGAGTATTTGAGCCAGCATCAGGTGTTGCAGAAGGACTTCAACTCCTACGGCGCCCGGCGCGGCAATGATGCCGTGATGGTGCGCGGCACCTTCGCCAATATCCGCATCAAGAACGAAATGCTGAATGGGGTGGAAGGCGGCATGACGCGCCATTACCCATCCGGCGACGAACTTTCGATCTACGATGCCGCGGAACGGTACAAGAAAGACAGCATTCCCCTGGTAGTGTTCGGCGGCAAGGAATACGGCACCGGCTCCTCGCGCGACTGGGCGGCCAAAGGCACCCTGCTGCTGGGCGTGAAGGCGGTGATTACCGAGACCTTCGAGCGTATCCACCGCTCCAACCTGGTCGGCATGGGCGTGCTGCCGCTCACCTTCAAGGAAGGGGTCGATCGCAAGACTCTCGGCCTGAAGGGCGATGAGCTGATCGACATTGTCGGCGTCACCAACCTCTCGCCGCGGATGGATTTGAAGCTGGTCATCAAGCGCGCCAATGGCACAACGGATTCGGTGGACCTGCTCTGCCGCGTCGATACCGCCGATGAGGTGAATTACTACCACCATGGCGGTATCCTGCAGTACGTACTGCGCGGCATGGCCAAAGCCGCCTGAATTGGCCATCCGGCTTTGACCATCGACCACCGGCCAACCCACGCGTCATGCCCGGCGAAGGCTGGGCATCCACGACTTTCATTGTGGCGCCTTGATCAATCAGTCACGCGTTCATAGGTTGATCGCAGATAAGTCGTGGATGTCCCGCGGCGTGCACAAGCGCCTTCGCGGGGCATCACGGGGTTGTCACACTTTAGGGCGAGCTGCGCCCGTTATCGTTTCAAAAGCCAAACGGCGGGCGCTGCCCGCCCTACGTACTGCCGTGGTCGCGACAGCAAGGGGATAATTTTGCACGTTCTGGTCATCGACGGACACCCTGATCAAGGCCGTCTGACCAGTTTCCTGCTGGATCAGTACGCGGCCAGCCTGAACGCCGCCGCGCATATCGAGCGCATCGCCCTACGTGATCTCGTCTTCGATCCAAACCTGCGCCACGGCTACGGCGCTGAACAGGCATGGGAGCCGGACCTGCAGCGCGTTGCCGCTTCCATCGATGCCTGCGACCACCTCGTCATCGGCTTTCCCATGTGGTGGGGCAGCGAGCCGACGCTCGTGAAGGGCCTGCTCGACAGAACCTTGCTACCCGGCTTTGCTTTCCAATATCACAAAACTGATCCGTTCTGGGACAGGCTGCTTGCAGGCCGGTCAGCCGACATGATTGTCACGATGGACACGCCGCCATGGTATCTGAGCCTGATTTATGGTGATCCGATTTCCAAACGCTGGCGCAAGCAGATTTTCGGTTTTTGCGGGTTCAAACCGGTGCGAATTCTACGCTTGGGCCCCACCCGCCGTGGCGCCGCCGCCAAACAAATGCCGGACTGGAAAAAGCGCATCGCCCGCATGGCAGCCAGTTCTGTTTCCTTGCGGCGCGGCGATAAACAAACGGCGACACAAGGGCGCATTAATTTTGCCGATTCCGCCAGCGAACGGCCGTCGTGACCAGACCCGAATCATGCCCCGACTGCCTTGCAAGCTGCGCGGCATGGCGAAGGCGGCTTTAGAACCGGGTCCCATTGCTGTAGCGTGGGGCCAGGAAAGGTATTATGGCGGCCGACATGCACGCGACAAAACTGGTCTCCCTGGCATTCGCCCTGGTTTGGTTCCTTTGGGTCTTGCTTTGGCTTGTTTGGGCGCGCTCCGCGAAGCCCACTGAGCACCGCGAGTCGCCAGGCTACGCATTGCTGCACCGCCTACCGGTGCTGTTTGCGGTTCTTCTGCTCATCCCGTCCCGTGAACCGTTTGGCCTGCTTTGCGGATTGTTCCTGCGCAACGATCTGCGCCCGGTCGCCGCGCTATTCGGCATGGCGCTTACATTGGCCGGCTTGGGACTTTCGATCTGGGCACGTGCGATCCTGGGCGGCAACTGGAGCAGCGCGGTTGAAATCAAACAGGATCACGCTTTGATCGAGCGCGGCCCCTACGCGCTGCTCCGTCACCCGATCTATACCGGTCTTGTGCTGGCCTTTCTCGGCTCCGGCATCGCCTCGGGCGAGTGGCGTGGCCTGGTCGCTCCCTTGGTCGCGGCGTTCGGTTTCTGGATCAAGCTCAGCCGCGAGGAGCGGTTTCTAACGGAGCAGTTCGGCCCCGCTTTTCAAACCTACCGCGTCCGCACCTTCGCGCTCATCCCCTATTTGCTATAGGAGCAACAGTTGGTAGGTCAGCGCGCGGTCGTAGGATGGGTTGAGCCATCGGCGAAGCCCATCGATGGGCCACCGGCTTGTTCCAAAACGGCGCCCTGGCTCAGCTTGCCGCTGAGCATGTCCTCCAATGGCCGCCACTGGCCATGGCGCAGCACCTCGGAGGGGCGGAATTTGGATTTATACGCCATTTTCCGGCTCTCCTGCACCCAATACCCCAGATAAACATGCGGCAGACCCAACTCGATGACGCGCGCGATCAGGAACAGGATTGCCTGGGTGCCGAGCGAGCGTTCATCGCAATCAGGCGCAAAAAAACTGTACACGGCGGAGAGTCCGTCGCCCAACCGGTCGGTCAGGCAGGCGCCGACTAGGCGTTCCTGCTTGTCGCGGAATTCGATGATGAAGGTGTCGATCGGTGTGTCTTCCACCATCGCCCGGTAGTCGTAGAAGCTCATGGTCGCCATGTCGCCATCGCCATGCCTTGCCTGCTGGTAGCGCTGGAAGAGCTGGTATTGCTCGGAGGTGGCGCGGGGCGGCACTTCCTCGGCCGTCAAATCGGCATTGATCCTGGCGACGCGCTTTTGCGTGCGGTTCGCCTGGAAATCCTTGGCCCGGATGCGAATCGGCACGCAGCCATTGCAGCTCGGGCAAACCGGCGCATAGGCAATATTATGGCTGCGCCGGAAACCGCCGCGGGAGAGCCGGTCATGCAGGGTTTCGGCCGAAACGCCGGATAGTTCGGTAACCACCTTGCGTTCAACCCGGCCGGCCACATAAGGGCACGGCAACGGGGCCGTGGTGTAGAAAAAATTGGGGCGGCGGGCGGGCTTATAACTCATTGGTTGTATGTTTGGACCTCGGGGCGCTGCCGTCAATGTTAATTTCGCCAATCTTAATTGCGAACAACGACGAGGCCGGAGAGCAGATCATGCGCGGCGCGATGCCTTGGACCCACCAGCGCCATCGCGAAGGGCAGGCAGGCCAGCACAAAGCTCAGCCACATCAGCAGAGTCCACACGAAAGCCTGGGCCAAATTCGGCGGCGATAAATTCGCATCCTGCCGCACCGAAATGCCGAACAGAAGCTGCCCCGGCGTCGCGCCGCCGCCGCCAACCAGCAAGGTGTAGTACAAAAACGGCACCAGCGGGATAATGTGCCAAAGCAGCCAGCCCAGCCCGAGGGTGAGGATGCCGAAGATGAATATCGTAACGGCGAGAACCGAACTCAGCACGCCGATGAAAAAAAAATCGACCAGAAAGGCGCAGAACCGCCTGGCCAGCACGCCGCGCGTGAGCAGGGCGTCTGAACTGGCCGGGGTGAGATTATCCGGGGCGAGATTGTCGTGCAGGAACTGGCTCATGGTCTGTATCTGGGCG
>JAMFRY010000037.1 GCA_026225015.1 Alphaproteobacteria bacterium | reverse complement strand
TGATCCCTGGCGAGATTTTCCCGGCGGATGGCGAGATTGAACTGAACGAAGGTTTGGCAAGCATCACGCTGACGGTGGCCAATACCGGCGACCGGCCGATTCAGGTGGGCAGCCATTATCACTTTGCCGAGACCAATGCCGCGCTTTCCTTCGACCGTTCCGCCGCGCATGCGCACCGGCTGGATATTGCGGCCGGCACGGCGGTTCGCTTCGAGCCTGGGCAGAGCCGGGAAGTGACGTTGATCCCGTTGCGGGGTACCCGGGTTATCTACGGGTTTCGCGGCCTGGTGATGGGAGGCGCGTGATGGTGCGGATTTCGCGTAGCGCTTATGCGGATATGTTCGGGCCAACCACCGGCGACAGAATCCGGCTGGCGGACACCGATTTGATCGTGGAGGTGGAGAAGGATTTCACGATCTACGGCGAAGAGGTGAAATTCGGCGGCGGCAAGGTGATCCGCGATGGCATGGGGCAGTCCCAGTTGACCAACGCGCAAGGCGCTGCCGATACGGTGATCACCAACGCGCTGATCATCGATCATTGGGGGATTGTGAAGGCGGATGTCGCGCTGGTGGCCGGGCGGATTGCGAAAATCGGCAAAGCGGGGAACCCGGATATTCAGCCAAGCGTGGATATCATCATCGGGCCGGGGACTGAGATTATTGCCGGGGAGGGGAAAATCCTCACCGCGGGGGGGATCGACTCGCATATTCATTTTATTTGTCCCCAGCAGATCGAGGAGGCGCTTAGCTCCGGCGTGACCACCATGGTCGGGGGCGGGACCGGGCCGGCCACCGGCACGGCGGCGACCACCTGCACGCCGGGGCCGTTTCATTTGGGCAGGATGCTGCAAGCGGCCGAAGCCTTTCCGATCAACCTGGCCTTTTGCGGCAAGGGCAATGCCTCGCAGCCGGCGGCGCTGGAGGAGCAGATAAGGGCGGGCGCGTCTTCGCTGAAATTGCATGAGGATTGGGGCACGACGCCGGCGGCGATTGATTGCTGTTTAGGTGTTGCCGACCGGTTCGACGTGCAGGTGATGATCCATTCCGACACGCTGAATGAATCCGGTTTTGTGGAAAATACCATCGCGGCTTTTGCCGGCCGCACGATCCACGCCTTTCATACCGAAGGCGCCGGCGGCGGGCATGCGCCGGATATCATCCGCGTGGCCGGGTTGCCGAATGTGCTGCCAAGCTCGACCAACCCGACCCGGCCTTACACTGTTAACACGCTGGATGAGCATCTCGACATGCTGATGGTGTGCCACCATCTGGACCCGGCGATCCCTGAGGATATTGCCTTCGCGGAATCGCGGATCCGCAATGAGACCATCGCGGCGGAGGATATTCTGCATGATATGGGGGTGATCTCGATGATCTCCTCCGACAGCCAGGCGATGGGGCGGGTGGGAGAAGTTATCATCCGCACCTGGCAGACGGCGCATAAAATGAAAACCCAGCGCGGCGCGCTGCCCGGCGACGGGCGGGCGGATAACAACCGAGTGAAGCGCTATATCGCGAAATATACGATCAACCCGGCAATCGCGCAGGGGATGGCGCAGGAGATCGGCTCGATCGAGCCTGGCAAGCTGGCGGATCTGGTATTGTGGTCGCCGGCATTTTTTGGCGTTAAGCCGGATATGGTGCTGAAATCCGGCTCGATCGTGATGGCGGCGATGGGCGATCCGAATGCTTCCATCCCCACGCCGCAGCCGGTGCATTACCGGCCGATGTTCGGCGCCTATGGGCGGGCGCTGGTGGAATCCTCGCTGTTGTTTGTCTCCGGCGCGGCGCTGGATGCGGAGATCGGGCGCCGCCTGGGATTGTCGCGCCGGCTGGTGGCGGTGGCCAATACGCGCGGCGGGATCGGGAAAAGATCGATGATCCACAACGATGCGACGCCGAATATCGAAGTGGATGCCGAGACCTATGAGGTGCGGGCGGACGGACAATTGCTGATTTGCGAACCGGCGGAGATTTTGCCGATGGCGCAACGGTATTTTCTGTTTTGACCTTGCGCGCGACGAGAATTCTTGAGGCCGGCGATTACGCACCAGCCAGCGTGATCGATGAGATCACCTTGGACTATGACCGCCGGCACCGCCGCCGCCTGCGTTTTGTCACCCAGGCGGGGGATGAGATTTTGCTGGATTTGCCGGAAGCGGTCCATATTCGCGATGGCGATGCGATGGCAATGGAGGATGGGACCTGCATTGCCGTACGGGCGGCGGCGGAGAAGCTGTTGGAGATTGCGGCGCCGGATAATGATACGCTGGCGCGGCTGGCCTGGCATCTGGGGAACCGGCATTTGGCCGTGCAGTTTCTGCCCGGAAGCTTGCGCATTCTGCATGACCATGTAATCGCCGAAATGATCCTGCGCCTGGGCGGCCGGGTGGCTGAAGTCTCCGCGCCGTTTGATCCGGAATCCGGGGCTTATCATCAGCACTGAACGGGAAAGAATTTTCCAATGATGGCGCCGGCCCTGCTTCGTTTGCTCACCTGGCTCTCGCCGGCTTTTCCGACCGGCGGTTTTGCCTATTCGCATGCGCTGGAATGGAGCGTTGCGGCGGGGGATGTGACCACCGAGGCCGAGCTGATCGGCTGGATTGCCGATATCCTGGCGCATGGGGCATTATGGTCGGACGCCATCGTACTTAGGCATGCGCATCGGGCTGGAGCGGAGGAATTGGTGACGCTTGCGGCCTTGGCGGCGGCTATGGCGCCCAGCCTGGAACGCCGGCTGGAAACATTGGCGCAGGGAGCGGCCTTTCGGGAAGCGGCAAAACCCTGGTCGGCGCCGAAGCTGGAAAACTGGCCAGATGCCCCTCTGCCCTACCCTGTGGCCATCGGCATTCTTGCGGCGGCGCAGGAAGTTGACGAGGACGAGGCGGTTCTAGCCTTTCTACATGCCGGCGCCGCGAATCTGATTTCCGCCGCGATACGCCTGGTGCCGCTTGGACAATCCGCCGGATTGCGCGCCCAGGCGGCGCTTGAGAAGCTGATTTTGGCAACCGCCGGGCTGACGAAGCACGCGGAACTGGAGGACGCGGGCGGCTTTTGCCTGCGGGCCGATATAGCATCGATGCGCCATGAAACCCAATATACGAGGTTGTTCAGAACATGAGTGAAACGAAGAATGGACCGCTGCGCGTTGGCATTGGCGGGCCGGTGGGCACCGGGAAAACCGCGCTGATGGATGCGCTGTGCAAGCGGTTCCGCGATAAAATCGAAATCGCGGCGATCACCAACGACATCTACACCAAAGAGGACGCGGAGTTCCTGACCCGCGCTGGCTCTCTGCCGCCGGAGAGGATTTTGGGGATTGAAACCGGCGGCTGCCCGCATACGGCAATACGCGAGGATGCCAGCATCAACCTCGCCGGGGTTGCGGCACTTTGCAAAAAATTCCCGCTTCTGGACCTGCTATTGATCGAAAGCGGCGGGGATAACCTGGCGGCGACATTTTCACCCGAACTCGCGGATATTACGATCTACGTGATTGATGTTTCCGCCGGCGACAAAATCCCGCGCAAAGGCGGCCCTGGCATCACCAAGAGCGATCTGTTGGTGATCAATAAAATCGACCTTGCGCCGATGGTGGGGGCTAGCCTGGAGGTGATGGACCGGGATGCCAGACGCATGCGCGGCGACCGGCCATTTGTCTTCACTAACATCAAAACCGGCGCCGGGGTTAACGAAATAGCGGAATTCATTAGCCGTTCCGGCGGTTTGCCTGGCAGCATCGATAGTGGGGGAAGCGGGGCGGTGTAGGATTGGCGCTCATGGCCCGCCGTCATCGCGATCGATCGCCCTGCGGCAGAATTCCCATATATCACCGGCAAGGGCGCTGCGATATCCGGGATCGGGCCTAGTCCCGTCTGGCGCCAGATATTCGCGATGCAGAGTGGTGGAAACCAGATTGAAGATGAGCGATGCCAGG
Organism: Alphaproteobacteria bacterium; assembly: GCA_026225015.1. GTDB lineage: Bacteria > Pseudomonadota > Alphaproteobacteria > Acetobacterales > Acetobacteraceae > Acidocella. Next base: position 4,344 of record JAMFRY010000037.1, on the reverse strand, counting down.
CGCTGCGGGGATGCATCGCGGACCATGCGCGCTTTTATACCGTCCGCCAGGGCATCGGCAATCAGGCCTAGCAGCGGTCGCAACGCCCGTTGCAATTCTGCCGGGCAGGAATCGGCCAGGCGAAGATGCTCCCGGGTCAACACGATTCCAAGGCGGTCTTGGGCCGCGCTGGAGCTGTTCCGCGGAATTTCTCCGGCAGGGGAGCCTTGCATCAGGGAAGTAACAATAAGTTCGAGCCGCGCCATCGGATTATCGATCCGGCCGATCTGGCTGGCGAGGGTTGCAGCGGCCGAATGCAGCCTGTCTTCGAATACGGCCAGAACCAGATCGTCCTTGCCGGCGAAGCACTCATAGAACGCGCGCCTGGCGAGCCCGGTTCGTGTTAGCACGGCCCGTATGGTCAGGGCCTCCTGCCCGCCCTCCTCCAGCAGCTTTTGCGCAGCCTTGACGAGGCTCTGCCGGCGCGTGCCGGCACTTGGACCGTCCGGCATCTCGGCTACAGAAGAGGGGTTGTACATACTCATCGCCATGGCGCTCTTGTGAGGCCTAGTGACGCTGCTCCGCAAGCCAGCAGCCTCACCATGGCGGCGGGGCAAGTGGTGCGGGCGGTCGGAATCGAACCGACACTCTGTCACCAGAACCGGATTTTGAGTCCGGCGCGTCTACCAGTTCCACCACGCCCGCTCGGAAAACCAGACCAGTGAGCCCTTACCGGTCGGCATGGCGAAAATCAAGCGTATCGAGAAGGTATGGGAGCGGCTATGCGGGCATGCTATGCGGGCATTGTCATCCCATCTTGGTTTGGCTATAGCCGCCAGACTGATCCCGAATAGCTCAGCTGGTAGAGCAAGCGACTGTTAATCGCTCGGTCGTAGGTTCGAGTCCTACTTCGGGAGCCAGGTTTTTCAAAGAGTTACGGGAGATTTTCTCCTGCCCCGCCGGCTCAATTCAGAATGGGGCAACATTTGGGGCAACAAACTACCAACTTCCGGCCCTTAGAAATCTGTGGATAAGTTTTCCGGGTAGGGCCGCTTCACGGTGCTACAGACCGCCCTTTAGCGGCTTTTTCCACGACCTTTGGCGCGGCGTCGATCACGCGCAACACCAGCCAGGCGGCGATGTCCGGTTCCCGGCGGCCCTGCTCCCAGTTGTTCATCGTCGCGGCCTGGATTCCGAGTCCACAATATAAGGTATCTCTGGCCTGAAGTGGCCCCGCTCGGCTTCAATCTCTCCTGCTTGTCAGGCCGACAGTGGATCAGTGCCACGATCAAGCAGGGCCAGATAGTCCGAATAAGCGTAAATCCGCCCGCGCTGCCGTCCCGTAGTCTCGCGTACGACGCCAATTTTGGCGAGATTTTCCAGCGCTGTGTTGGCGGTTGGGAAGGAGATGCCGAGCCTTTCCGAGACCGTCTGGACGGTGACGATCGGGCTGGCCTGCATCAGTTCGTGGGCTCGGAGCGCCGACGGGGCCGCACGGCCAATATCCGCGATCTTCTGGCGATGGGCGTCGAACATGGCGATGAGATCGCGAGCCGTCGCGGTCGCCTGTTCGGCGGTCTCCGCGACGCCAGTCAGGAAGAATTCCATCCAGGTCTCCCATGTCCCGGCCTGCCGGACCTCCTGCAGAAGGCGGTAATAGTCGTCGCGCCGGAATTTCAGGAACAGACTGAGATAGAGGATCGGTTCGCGTAAGAGCCCCGCCTCGCACAGGATCAGCGTGATGAGCAGGCGCCCGAGGCGGCCATTGCCGTCGAGAAAGGGATGGATCGTCTCGAACTGGACATGGGCCAGGCCTGCCCGGATGAGCGGGGGAAGCGCAGCATCCTTGCTGTGGAGAAAGCGCTCCAGCGCATCGAGGCATTCGTCGAGCCGGTTCGGTGGCGGAGGCACGAACAAGGCGTTACCGGGCCGCGTGCCGCCGATCCAGTTCTGCGAGCGGCGGAACTCGCCGGGCTGCTTCGCAGCACCGCGCCCCGACTTCAACAGGATGGCGTGCATTTCGCGGATCAGCCGGAGCGACAGGGGAAATCCGCCTCGCATCCTGGAGACGCCATGCTCGATCGCCGCGACATAATTCGAAACCTCGGTCACGTCGTCGAGTTCAACCGCCGGCGCCTCATGATTTTCGAACAGCAGCAGATCGGACAGCGAGGATTGCGTGCCCTCGATCTGCGAGGACAGGAGGGCTTCTTTGCGGACATACATGTAGAGGAACAAAGGCGTCGAGGGCAGGATCGTCGTCACGCCGTCGAGGCGCCCGACCGCGGCGATGGCACGTTCGTAGACGTGCATGAACCCGCCCAGCTCGAGCGCCGGCCTCGGCGGAAGCGGGGCAGGCAGGTAGGCGCGGACGCGCTCGCCTCCCGCGCTCGTTTCAACATAGGTGCCGAGCCTTTGATCCTCTCCGTCCGTCACGCACGATCCTTTAATTAGCCCTACCGCTATTAAAGTATAGCGCCATATATCTTAATAACGAAGCACGCAAATTCAAGGCTGCCGCCAGGGCAAATCAGCCTGGAGGCGGCGTGTTCTGACGACCCGCTGTGATCGTACGGTGCAAGATGGTTGGGCGCTGGCGGACTAGCTGGAGCGCCGGCCGCAGCTGGACTACGATGTGTTCGCCCGGGGCGTGCCGGAATGGCGTGCCGCGCAGCCGAGGCGAGGCAATATAATGACAGGTGCAGGTCATACTGATCCGGCAGCGTCATCCGGTGAGACCACGCCGACCCCGAATGGCACAAAATGCTTCGTGTTAAGAGTCACGACGATGAGATCGTTCGCTTTGGCGATGCCTGCGACGGTGGCGTCGGCCATCCCCGGATCATGCCCTGCGGAGATCGCCTTCGCCTCCAACCGCCCCGCGAGCGCAGCTGCGGCTGCATCTGTGCCAAGTATCTTGTCGTCATAGGTGGTGACGAGACCGGAGAGCCAAACCCTGAGGGAAGCTGCTTTTGCCGCCGCCCCCTTATGCGAGAGCAGCGCAATTCCCTTTTCTATTTCGTGGATCGTGACCACTGACAGGAAAATCCTGCCCTCGCCATCCATGCGATCAAGCCAATCAAGAAATCGGGCCGAGGCCTCGGCCCGGGATGGCGAAAGCATCGAGACAACATTGGTGTCGAGCAAAAACCCGCTCAGAGCTCGACATCCCGTGACGGCAATTGGTTACGTTCGAACTCTCCACCTGGGAATGTCCTGAGATAGGCGGCCAGGCCGGAACGCCGCCGCGCCATCGCTCTGCGTGCGATCTCAGCGGCTTCAAGCGAAACCAATGCTGCGACGGGCTTGCCGTGACGCGTGATCGTCACGAACTCGCCCTTGATAGCTTCGTCGACAAGGGCGGAAAAACCCGCCTTGGCGTCCTTCAAATTGATGCTCGACATCGGGATGCTCCGCCGAAAGGTAGTCATATGTGACTATGAATACGCCTTCCGGGGCGGAAGTTCAACATCAAACCCTCGGTCCATCGCCCAACACGATCCGCGAATCTTTTTCGGCCATTCGCAAAACCCATGAATATGAATTCGGGCACCAGAGACTACGAGGTGCCACATGCGTTTTATTACATTCAACCAGTTGAAGGAAGAATGGCGGTTTCCGTTCACGCGCGTTCACACGATGCGCCTTGTCAGGCAAGGAAAATTCCCCGCGCCCTTCCCTATAGGCGTTCGTCATATCGCCTGGGACGAAGACGAGGTTGTAAACTGGTACAAAGACCGCCGGATGAAGGTATATAATTCGAGCCCGCCAAACACTACGTTGCCTTGAGGCCTTGAAGCCGCGCGGAAATCTATTGGAACCTGGTCAGGCACTCAGGAGGGTGGCGCATGGCCAAATTGCAGCAAGGGACGAATTGTATTGTACGGATTCATTCCGTGTGATGTGGGCGCCGGAACTACGGAGGTTCCATGCCACGCCCACACACTGAAACCGGCCGCGTCGAATTGCGGCTCCGCCCCGAGGACAAGGCGATGCTGACGCGCGCCGCGTCGCTCCGGCGGCTTGATCTGACCGGCTATATCCTCGGCGCCGTGCTGCCGAAGGCGGCGGCGGAAGTCGCCGAAGCCGAACGGCTCACGCTCTCTGAGCGCGATTCGGTGCGCGTGCTCGCTCTTCTTGAAAATCCACCAGCGGCACCTGATCGTCTTGTGCGGGTTGCAAAGGCCGGCCTCACGCTCCCATGACTGCGCTTGTCTGGGTGGAGGCGGCAATCACCAAACAGCATGATCGCGCGGGTTTCGATTGCGGGGATGCTGACCTCAATCTGTATGTACAAAAATTTGCGCGGCAAAATCATGAAAGCGGCGGCGCAAAGTGCTTTATCGCCGGTCCCGCCGACACGCC
>JAMFRY010000328.1 GCA_026225015.1 Alphaproteobacteria bacterium | reverse complement strand
CTTGATAGGGTTGAAGTGGACATAATCGACATGCCGCGCAAAATCGGTCTCACAACGTATCGTATGTTCCCAAAATCGCCGCTGCCAGATACCCCGTTCTCCCTTGGCAACCCTGGAGGCGGACCGGCTCTCGCCTTTGACAATTTTTACCGAGAACCCACGCTTGATCAAACTCCATCGGGTGGAAAAATCAGCGTCGCCATCAGGCAATGTCCACACCGCATGCAGGTGCTCAGGCAACACAACCCACGCGTCGATACGGAAGGGATACAAAGCGCGAACGCGTGAAACAGAAGCCCGCAGGGCAGCGACCTCCCGCACCAAAAGATCGCTGCGCCGATCGGCCAAGGCCACGGTAAAAAAATAGGTTCCACCTTCAACCCGATTTCGCCGGTATTCTGGCATTTACCTGAAGCTGCATTTTACCAGTGTCATTGTGGCACCGGAAGGGTGGGGTGCGGAAGAGCACCCCACCCTATTTTTATACTCAATTCCCACCACGTATAGTATTGATTATGCCTGAAAAATCCACGCCGCCTTGACCCGACGCCACAAACTGCTGGTAAATTTCCGCTGCCTGTTTGCCGAGCGTCGTGGTGGCGCCCGCCGACGAGGCGGCCTCCTGGCTGAGCAGCAAATCCTTCAACATCAGCGCCGCGGCGAAGCCGGGTTTATAGTCGTTATTTGCGGGACTCGTCGGCACCGGGCCCGGCACCGGGCAATAGGTGGTGAGCGACCAGCATTGGCCTGATGAGGTGGAAGCGACATCGAACAGCGCCTGATGCGACAGGCCGAGTTTTTCACCCAGCACAAAAGCCTCGCCCACCGCGATCATAGAGATGCCGAGGATCATGTTGTTGCAGATTTTTGCCGCCTGACCCGACCCGGCGGCGCCGCAATGCACGATCTTGCGGCCCATCAATTCCAGAACCGGCTTGGCACGGGCAAAGGCGTCATCCGACCCGCCGGCCATGAAGGTCAGCGTGCCGGCCGCGGCCCCCCCGACACCGCCGGAGACCGGCGCGTCCAGGCTCGCAAGCGCGGCTGAATCGGCCAGCGCATGCGCAAGCCGGGCGCTGGCGACATCGATGGTCGAACTATCGATGAACAGCGTGCCGGGCGCAGCCGCCTCAAGGATGCCAGCGCCGTAGAGTTCGAGCAGCAACTTGCCGTTCGGCAGCATCGAGATGACGATGCCAGCCCCCTTCACCGCCTCCACTGCGCTTGCCGCCACTTTGATGCCCGCTTTCGCCGCGGCCTCATTGGCGGCGGGCACCACGTCGAACCCGGTGACGCCAAGCCCGGCCTTCACAAGGTTGCTGGCCATCGGCAGACCCATATTGCCCAGGCCGATAAAAGCGATTTGTTCTGCCATTCGTTCCCTCACAAAATTCAGCAAAAATCAGACGATATTTTTCAACGAATGCGCCAACCCGGAATTCAGCCCGCGCCGGCAAGGCTCCGCGCGATGATGACGCGCATGATCTCATTGGTACCTTCGAGAATCTGATGCACACGCAGATCGCGAACGATTTTCTCGACGCCGTAATCCGCCAGATAGCCGTAGCCGCCATGCAGCTGCAGCGCCTCGTTGGCCACGTCGAAACTCGTATCGGTCACGAATTTCTTGGCCATCGCGCAAAGCCGTGTTGCGTCCGGGGTCTTGGCGTCAAGTGCTGCGGCGGCGCGCCACAGAAACGTCCGCGCCACTTCCAAACTCGTCGCCATATCCGCCAGGCGAAACTGCAGCGCCTGAAACTCATGCAGGGACTTCCCGAAGGCTTTGCGGCTGGCCATGTAATCAACCGCCTTGTCGAACGCGGACTGCGCGCCGCCCAGCGAGGCGGCGGCGATGTTGATGCGCCCGCCATCCAGCCCGGCCATGGCGATCTTGAAGCCAATCCCCTCCGGGCCAAGCCGGTTTGCCACCGGAACGCGCACATCCTCCAAAACCACCTGCCGGGTCGGCTGAGCGTTCCAGCCCATCTTGTGCTCATTGGCGCCGAAAGAAACGCCCGGCATGTCTTTCTCGATAATCAAGGTGGAAATGCCCTTGGGCCCCGCCTCGCCGGTGCGGACCATGACGGCGTAAATATCGGCAGCACCGGCGCCGGAGATGAACTGCTTCACGCCGTTCACGATATAATGCTCACCGTCCAACACCGCCTTGGTCCGCAGCGAAGCGGCGTCTGACCCGCAAGAGGGTTCGGTCAGGCAATAGCTCGCCAGCTGCGCCATGGAGCAGAGTTTTGGCAGAAATTCCTGGCGCTGCCGCTCATCGCCATAACGGTCGATCATCCCGGCGACCATGTTATGGATCGAGATATAGGAGGCAATCGAAGGACAGCCCGTCGCCAGCGCCTCGATGATCAGAACGGTATCGGTTCGGGTCAGGCCGGAGCCGCCATGGGCCTCACCGACATAAATCCCAGCCAGACCCAAAGCCGCCGCTTCGCGCAATGTCTCGATAGGAAAAAACTTCTCCTGGTCCCATTGGAGCGCATGGGGGGCTAATTGCGCGGTCGCGAAGCTGCGCGCCATGTCGCGAATCGCGATTTGTTCCTCGCCAAGTTCAAACCCCAGCCCGCTCATTTCAGGCTAGTACCCATTTTTTTCGCATTACTTCTCCCCCGTCGGCCAAGCGCCGGCCTCTCCTAGCATGGTTTGCGTCGCCCGCCATGCCAAGCGGACCATAAGCGTCAAAAACCGTTCAAGGCCAGGAGCTTTTCTGCACAATAATCGTGTGAAATTCCTACCCTTATGCCCCACCGGCCACCCCGCGCCATGCCGGCGCAGGCCAGCAGGACGCGTTTGATGGAGAGGAGGGTCAATCCCAAAGTAGCCGGCTACAAGAGAGAACGTTTTCCATCAAGCCGCTTCGGCCAAACGCCCGCCGATGACCAGCCCCGCCTCGGAGGCATTGACCTGCACGGTATCGCCGTCATGGATGGCGCCTTCCAGGATCAGCCCGGCCAGCGGGTTTTGCAGGTTGCGCTGGATCACGCGTTTCAGTGGCCGGGCGCCGTAAACCGGGTCGTAGCCGGCTTCGGCCAACCAGTCCCGGGCCGATTGATCCAGGTTGATCTGGATGTTGCGGTCTGCCAGCAGGCCCTCCAGATGCTTGAGCTGGATCAATACGATGGTGGCCATGTCCGAGCGCTGCAGGCGGCGGAAGAGCACGATTTCGTCCAACCGATTCAAAAATTCCGGCCGGAAATGGTCGCGCACCCGCACCATCACCTGCGCTTCGACCATCCGCACATCTTCGCCATCGCGCTGCGCGGCCAGGATGTCGCTGCCGAGATTGGAGGTGAGCACGATGATGGTGTTGCGGAAATCCACCGTGCGGCCCTGCCCGTCCGTCAGCCGCCCGTCATCGAGCACCTGGAGCAGGATGTTGAACACGTCTTCATGCGCCTTCTCCACCTCGTCGAACAGGATCACCTGATAGGGGCGGCGGCGCACGGCTTCGGTCAAAACCCCGCCTTCATCATAGCCGACATAGCCGGGCGGGGCGCCGATCAGGCGGGAGACGGCGTGTTTTTCCATGAACTCGCTCATGTCGATCCGCACCATCGCGCGCTCATCGTCGAACAGGAATTCCGCCAGCGCCTTGGTCAGCTCCGTTTTGCCAACCCCGGTGGGGCCGAGGAACAGAAAACTGCCGATCGGCCGGCTGGGGTCCTGCAAACCGGCGCGGGCGCGGCGCACCGCATTCGCCACCGCCTTCAGTGCGTCTTCCTGGCCGACGACCCGTTTGCGCAACTGGTCTTCCATGCGCAGCAATTTGCCGCGCTCGCCCTCCAGCATTTTTTCCACCGGCACGCCGGTCCAGCGCGAGACGATCGCGGCGATGCTTTCTTCCGTCACCGCATCATTGACCAGCCTTCCCTCATTCTGGTCGGTCAACTGCTTTTCCAGCGCCGGGATGGTGCCGTAGAGCAGTTCCGAGGCGCGGGCCAGATCGCCTTTGCGCTGCGCCAGCTCCACTTCGTTTCGCGCTTGGTCGAGCTGCTCCTTCAGCTTTTGCGTATCGGTGAGCTGGGCTTTTTCGGCCCGCCATTTGGTGGTGAGCTGCGCGGATTTTTCCTCAAGCTCCGCCAGCTCGTGTTCGAGCTTCTCCAGCCGTTCACGCGAGGCGGCGTCGTTTTCCTTGCGCAAGGCTTCCCGTTCGATTTTGAGCTGGATCAGCCGGCGGTCCAGCTCGTCCAGTTCTTCCGGCTTGCTATCGACCTGCATGCGCAGGCGCGAGCCGGCTTCGTCCATCAAATCGATGGCCTTGTCGGGCAAAAACCGGTCGGTGATGTAGCGGTTGGAGAGCGTGGCAGCCGCGACCAAGGCGGCATCGGCGATGCGCACGCCATGATGCAGCTCGTATTTTTCCTTGATGCCGCGCAGGATGGAGATGGTGTCCGCCACG
>JAMFRY010000036.1 GCA_026225015.1 Alphaproteobacteria bacterium | reverse complement strand
GCGCCGCTTCCAAGGCAGAGGTTAGAGTGGCATCATCCACGGTCTCAAGATCGCAGCGCGTGGCGACCCTTTGCCCCCAACCGCCATGCACAGGCCTAAAGCTGTGCGGCGCCTGTTCGCAATAGAAGTCTCTGTGGTCCTGGTCGAAAATCAAATTGATGTCACGCGCGGCCGTATCGAGGGTCGTGAAAATTTCGCGCGGCGTGCGGAACGCCAACTAGTGCCAGCGTGGAGCTTCACTCACGCCCGGAAACCCAAGAGCCAGGTCTCGCGCTCGGTCTGCAATGACGGACATTTGATCCCTCCAACCAACCTCATTGATTTGCTTGGGCGCGTTTTATAGACGCCGACCAAGACTCCTACCGCGACAAATCCGCCGCGATCCGCTCTATCACCCCCGCCCACTCATACGGCTTCTCCTGCCGATAGAGCTTCACCGATTGATACCATGGCGTATCGTTGCGGCCCAGCAGCCAGCGCCAATCCGGCGCATAAGGCAGCACCACCGAGGTTGGCACACCGATGGCGCCCGCGACATGCGCGACCGAGGTATCGATGGTCACCAGATGCTCGACATTTTTCAAAATCGCCATGGTGTCCAGAAAATCATTGATCTCGGGCCCGAGATTCAGCAGCGGGGCAGGGCCGTAATAGGATCCGGCCTGCACGATCTGCTCACCCTTCTGCACCGTAAGCAAAGCGATATCGCGCAACCCGAAAAGCGGCGCGAATTGCGAGAGTTTCAGCGTGCGCTTGCGGTCGTTCTTATGGGTCGGGCGGCCGGCCCAGACCAGCGCGATGCGCCGCTTGCCGGGCGGAGCAAGCCGGGCCAGCGTTTCGCGCCAGTGCTCAACCAGCTTCGGCGCAACCGTCAGATACGGCCCGTTAGCGGGGATGGTCTCCACGCTGATCCCGGCCAGCCGGGGCAATCCGGAGAGCGGAACGTAGCAATCATAATCGCCGGCATGTTCCCAGCTCGTAATAATTTTGCCAAGCCCTGCATGCTGGCGCAGCAGCGGAACCAGGTCCTGGCTGCAGGCAAGGATCGGCGCCGGCGCACGCGCCACCACCCAGGGGATCAGGCGGGAGAATTGGATGCAATCGCCAAAGCCCTGATCGGCGATCACCAGCAATTTGCCCGGTGCCACTGCGCTGCCATCCCATTGCGGTTTTTCGGTTTTGGGCAACATGCCTTCGGCCTGTTTCAGCTTGAAACGCCATTCATAGCTCTCCCAGCCTTCGCGCAGGCGCCCGGCCAGCAGCAGCGCCTCGGCCTTCTCGAAATGCGCCTCGGCGAATTGCGGGTCGAGCGCGATCGCCTGGTCGGAGACCACCACCGCCTCCTCAAGCTCCAGCCGCTCGTAATGGATCAGCGCCAGGTTGAAATAGGCCCGGCTATCCTCCGGCGAGAGTTCAACCGCGCGTTTGCCCACCAGCAGCGCCTCGTCCAGCCGCCCGGCGCCGCGATAGATTTCGCACATGTTGCGCGGATAGAGCGCCACGTTCGGCGCCAGCCGCATGGATTTCTCCATCCGTTCGATAGCCTCCGCCACCCTGCCTTTGCGATACGCCACAATGCCGGCCATGTGCAGCACATGCGGATGTTCCGGCGCCGCTTTCAGCACGCGATTGGCGAGGTCGTCGGCCTCGTCGAGCTTGTTGTCGCGCTCGAAGGCAGAAATTTCCGCCAGCGCATCGGCCAGGCTGACGCGGCGCTGCCCAGGCTTCAGTAAATCGGGTTTCAATGCTTCGCTCATGCGGCATAACCCAATTCTTGAATCCAGGGTGTCAAAACGGGGCGGATTTCCGTGAAAATATTCGGCGCCGCCGCCTCGAAGGCCAGATGCTCAAAAACGCCGCGCGCATGGATGGGCTTTTGGCCGATGACATGAGCAGGGTAGCGCGTGGCCGGCGTGATCGCATTGGCACGGAGCGCCGATTCCGCCGGTATCGCGGCAGTAGCGCCGATGAAATCCTGCACATTGCGCAAGGTCAAGGCGGGTTCGGTGACTAGGGTTTCGTACCGGATTGGCAAATAGCGCAAGGTCAACTGGCCGCGATAATGCGCGATCAGCGACATGGTGAGGTCATAATGCCGGGCCAGCGCAATCAAGGAAACGCCGCAATTGGCTTGCAGTTTCTTATCCCGGCCAAAATTGTTGATAACGATGTCGAGCGGATGGCGGATCAGATGGATCACCGGCGCTTCCGGAAACAGTAGTTTGATCAGACCGAGATGCCAGGCATTGCCGGGCGCGCGCAAGGTGACGAATTTTTGATCGCCGGAGGTGATACCGGCATCGCGGAATTGCTCCAGCACCCTGGCGGCGAGCCGGCCGGGCAGATGCTGGCGCTCGCCGATCAGCATGTCTGTGAGGCAGTCCGGATAACCGGCGAGTTCGGGCAGGTCCAGCAGGCCGGCCATGGGTGCAAATTCATCACCGGCGGCAAAGCCGGGGAGTTGCGCCAGAAGTTGCTCCAGGAGCGTTGTGCCGGAGCCCGGAAAGCCAAGCAGAAAAACCGGCTGCGGCCCTACGGGCGCAGGATTGCCGGGCGCCGGGCCTCCGGTATTTGCCCGCGGCAACGGGGCAAGCCGGTTGGCGGTGAAATACGCCTTATACAGTTCCGCTTGCCGGATCGCGGCTTCGGGCTGATAAATCTGTCCGTAGCGTTCGCGCTGCAGTTGCCGCGCCGTGGCGAAGGCGGCAATGGCTTCGCCGGTCTGCCGCAAGGCAAGCAGCGCCTGGCCGCGGAGCAAGATTTCCGCCGGCAGCAGCGATTCGGGCGGATCGTTCAGCCGGTTCAGCACGGCATCGGGCTGGTTCTGCCGCAGCTCCAGCATGGCGCGCAGCAGGCGCAGGCTGCGATCCGTCCCCTTCGCCAAAGCGCCATCCAGCAATTGCGCGGCATGGGGGAAATTGCCGCGCGCGGTCTCCACCTGCGCAAAGCCGCCAATGGCGCGAAGATTCTCCGGCCGGCTGGCCAGGGCTGTTTCGTACAGGCTGGCGGCTTCGTCCAGCAGCCCCTGCTGCCGCAAATTCCAGGCAAGGTTGCCGGTCATCAGCCCGTCACCCTCGCCGCGCAAGGCAACCGCCTGGCGGTAATGCAGCTCGCCCTGTCGGAACTGGCCGGTCTCGGTGAACACCACGCCCAGAACGTGATGCGCAGTGGCGTCGCGCGGGCTGTGCTTTACCGCAGCACTTGCCGCCGGCTCCGCCTCGGCGTGGCGGGCTTGGTTGATGAGCAATTGCGCCAGTTGAAGATTGGCGGCGGCGGCCAAAGCGGGATTATCGGCTGGCGACTCGGCTAGGCGCCGGGCTAGCGCTTCGGCCGCCTTCGCGTTATTTTCCGATTTGCGAACCTCAAAAAGCACCCGCAACGCCAGGCGATGATTCGGCGCGAGATCAAGCAGCTTCAGCGCCAGGGCCTCGGCCTCGCGCAATTTTTTCTCGTTGAAAAGCTTTGTCGCCTCGGCGCCCTGGAGGTTCAGCAATTCCAGCGCGGCGGGGCCGGGCAGAGAAGCCGGATCGAGCCCACAGCAGCGCGTTTTCCGAAGCCCGCTTCCGCAACTGCATAAGTCCATATTCTGCATCCGGTTCTTGGTTTCTCATGCAATGGGCGCCGCCCGTGTTATTAAACGTTTTGCAGGCGTTCACAACACTCGGGTCATCAGGGCTTTCCTGGATTTCACCTGCGTTTGCAAGTCATTCGCAAGAAACGGCATTGCTTGACCAATCCGCGCCGTGCCGCCAAATCTGGCCGGCTTGCAGGAGGTTTGAATGCGGAATTTTTCCGAGCTTTCGGAGCGCGAGGTGCTGGCGCTCGCCATTGGCAACGAGGAAGAGGATAACCGGATCTATAACGACCTCGTGGAGCGCATGCGCGAGGACTATCCCTCCACGGCCAAGGTTTTTTCGGAAATGGCCGCCGAGGAAACCGAGCACCGGCACAAATTGCTGGATCTGTACCGGGAGAAGTTCGGCGAGCATATCCCGCTCGTCCGGCGCCAGGATGTGCGCGGGTTTTTGCACCGCAAGCCGGTCTGGCAGATGCCGAAACCGAATATCGAGGATGTCCGCCTGCTGGCCGAGTCGATGGAGTCGGAAACCAGGCGGTTCTACCGGCTGGCGGCCTCAAAGGCGACGGATGTTTCGGTTCGCAAATTACTGGGTGATTTGGCCGAGGCTGAGCAGGAGCATGAACATCGCGCCGACGAGCTGACGGAGGAGAACCTCACCGCGCGCGCCCGCAGATCAGAGGACGCCACGGCGCGGCGTAGCTTCCTGCTGCAATATGTCCAGCCCGGGCTGGTGGGGCTGATGGACGGCTCGGTTTCCACCCTGGCGCCGATTTTCGCGGCAGCCTTTTCCACCGGTCATCCGCATGCGGCCTTCATCGTCGGGCTGGCGGCCTCGATCGGCGCCGGGATCTCGATGGGGTTCGCCGAGGCGCTCTCCGATGACGGCAGCCTGACCGGGCGCGGCGCGCCGATCTTGCGCGGCGCCATTACCGGCGTGATGACGACTCTGGGCGGGCTGGGACACACGCTGCCGTTCCTGATCCCAACCCTGTGGACTGCGCTCAGCGTCGCCTTCTGCGTGGTCATCGTGGAACTGGCGGCGATTTCCTGGGTGCGCTGGAAGTATATGGACACCTCGCCGGTGCGCGCCGGTCTGCAGGTAGCGCTGGGCGGGGCGCTGGTATTTGCCACCGGCGTTCTGATAGGCAATGGATGAAGCGCTCGGATTGCAAAAAGGGTTAGTAAGCAATGGCGCTGCCGGAAGTGTTGCGGGGATTATCGGTGCCGGTGATCGGCTCGCCGATGTTCATCATCTCCAACCCGGCTCTGGTGCTCGCGCAATGCACCAGCGGGATCGTTGGGTCATTTCCGGCATTGAACGCAAGGCCGGCAGCAAAGCTTGAATATTGGTTCGAGGAAATCACGGCAGGTTTGGCCGCCTTCGAAGCCGCACATCCGGGAAAGCGCGCCGCGCCTTATGCGGTGAACCAGATCGTGCATCGCTCCAATGACCGGCTCGACCATGATCTGGCGCTGTGCGTGAAATATCGCGTGCCGATCGTGATCACCTCGCTCGGCGCCAGGGAGGATGTGAACGAGGCCGTACATTCCTATGGCGGCATCGTGCTGCATGACGTGATCAGCAACAGCTTCGCGCGCAAGGCGATCGAGAAAGGCGCAGACGGCATCATCGCCGTAGCCGCCGGCGCCGGCGGCCATGCCGGGCGGATTTCGCCCTTCGCTTTGGTGCAGGAAATTCGCGAATGGTTCGACGGGCCGATCGCCCTCTCCGGCGCTATTGCCACCGGCCGCGCGATCCTGGCGGCGCAGATTTGCGGCGCGGACCTCGCTTATATCGGCTCGGCTTTCATCGCGACGGAGGAAGCCAATGCCTTGCCCGGCTACAAGCAGGCGGTGGTGGAGGGGGATTCGGAGGAAATCGTCAATTCCAGTCTGTTTACCGGCGTGCATGGCAACTATTTGCGCTCCAGCATCGTCGCGGCGGGGATGGACCCGGAGAATCTGGCGGAGGGCCGCGCCGCGGACATGAATATCGCCGCGGGCGCGAAGGCCTGGAAGGATATTTGGGGCGCGGGCCAGGGGATCGGCGCGGTAAAGGAAGTCGTGCCAGCGGCGGAACTGGTGGCGCGGCTGGTGCGCGAATATGCGCAGGCCAGGCGTTTTGTGAATCTTTGACGCAAGACGCGCGGCCCGTCAGTTTATGATGACTTCATCGTAAATTAATTCACTTTTCCTGAATTTCTTAAAGGTTCGTTAACAAATTGGTCACAAACTCCTGCGGTTCCATCTCCCATTTGAAGGAGTTTACGCCATGCACGAGCTCGCATTCGAAGATAGCCAGGCCGGTAACATCCATTCCGAACGCCGCCAGCACGCAAGGCGGCACGCCCATCGCGTCGCCGAATTGATTCTGCGCGACGACCAAGCGCATTATATCTGCACCATTGTAGACGAATCCGATGGCGGGGTTCAGGTGGAAACCGACCATGCGGCTGCGCTGGCGGATGAGGTCATCATCAAGTTCAGCGATAGCGCCACGCAACTGGTCCGGCGCTGCTGGGCGAACGGCAATCGTGCTGGGTATCAGTTTATCGAGATCGTCCCGGTGCAGCGGCATTTGCTGCAGGATGATCAGCAGACCCCACATCAGGTTGATGTCGTCGCGCTGAATAATTTTGTTGCCATATCACGCGCGTTGCTCAATTTGTTCGTGGAGAACCCGAATTGCCTTTACTCGGTCGAGAGGATTTGTGCGCGACTATCGGAGGTGCCGCATACGCATGTCCGGGTCCCGGGTCGTGGCGCTGAGGAGCCGAAAAACCTTCAGCTTCTTACCATCCCGGACGTGATGAACCTGCACGGCTGGGACCAATTGGCTTAGCGCCTGCCATCGCCTTGGTTTCAACCGCCATGCAAATCTGCCAGCGTCTTCGGCTCCGCGATCGTCAGATGATTATGCTCCGCCCGGAAACTTGCCGATGCCGCGTAAGCCGGCTTGCGGGCCCGGTTGATGGCGCCAAGCGGCCGGTGCGCGGCCAAAGCGTGCCAGGGCGAGAAGGACAGGCGCTCGTCGATCGCATCGATCCGCTCGATATGCCAGGCATCCTGCCGCGCCACGTCGATCCGGCCGACGGTGATGTAGGGGCTTTCCGCCTCCGGCCATTGCACGGAGGCGTCCTCGATCGGCATGGTCTCGGGATTCGTACAGAGTTGCACGCGAATTTCCCAACTTGCAGCGTTCTGCAGGAAAAAATCGACGACCAGGTTGCGCAGCATATTCGGCTCGCCGTTATTGGTCAGACGCTTGTCCGTCAGTTCGGTGAGATTGGGTGAAACCGGAATGACGCCGATTTTGGCAACATAGTCGCCGTATAATATCGGCGTGGCGGAGTAGAAAGTTTCGCCAAGAATATGCGTTTCCGGATGTCCGCCCAAGCTGGTGAGCGCCGCACTCTTGCCGCCGACAGCCTCTACCACCGCTTCGGCGCCGCGGGCTACGGCGGAGGTGAGCTTTTTCATGGATTTCATTCGATCCGTGGTCGGTTCCAGCAAATTCAAGCTGTTCAAAAAACCTTTCAAGTCAGGGCATTGGAAAACCGGGCTGTCGATCAGAACGAAATCCTGCGTGGCGTCGTCCGCTGAGCCGGCAACTCGCTCGCCGGGCACGCCGATGACCTTGACGGCAAGGCCCCGTGGCGTGGAAATACTGTCCTCCAGAATATCCCCCGGCGTGGTGGAGAGGCGCATCACCACCTTGTATTTCGCCGCTTTGGAAAATAGTCCCTGGGCGAACTCGGGCGGCAGATTATCGCGGATCGTCAATTCGCCGATCAGCAGACCATGGCTTTTGGCGTGCACACAGCGCAGGGCGTGCTTGCTGTCCGCAAACGTCTTTTCCTGGATTTTGTCCATGGTCTGGCTGATTTCGGCGGTAACCTGCGCCTCATCCGGCGCCGGATGCTCCAGCGTGGGCATGTATCGCACGGGCGATACCAGAGGCGTGGACGGGGAAGGGTGCGCTGCAGACATCAGTCTTTCCTCCTGCTTTGACCTTCGGAGGTAAGACGCCGGCCGGCCCGTTATAACCCGGCTGTTCTCAACGTGAACGGAACATCATGGCCGGGCCATGCTGCAGCATACTGGCAACGGAACGCAACACGTCATCCCCCGCGAAGGCGGGGGATCCACGACTTTCTTTGTGGAAGCAGTCCGCGCGTCGGAGACCCAACCACAAAACTACTTGGTATCAGGCAGCCGCGAGCGCAGCCTCGGCATATTCATAATTGGCAATTTTATCGAGCCAGTTGGTAATGTAGTCCGGCCGGCGGTTACGAAAATCCAGGTAATAGCTGTGTTCCCACACATCGATGCCGAGCAGCACCTTGCCCTCGCCGGTAGCCAGCGGGTTGCCGCCATTCGGGGTTTTGGTGACCTTCAGCTTGCCGTCGGCGCCCAGCACCAGCCAGGCCCAGCCGGAGCCGAACTGCGAGATTCCGGCGGCCTTGAACGCGTCCTTGAACTGGCTGACACCGCCGAAATCCGAGGTAATTTTCTGCTCCAGCTTGGCCGGGATCGCGCCGCCTTTCGGGCTCATATTCTCCCAAAAGAGAATATGGTTCCAGTGCTGGCCGGCATTGTTGAATACCGGGGCAAGGTCCGGCTTGTTGTAGGAAAAATACACGATTTCCTCGAGCGTTTTGCCTTGCAGATCGGGGTTTTTCTCAACGAAGCCATTCAGCGCCGTCACATAAGCTTGGTGGTGTTTACCGTGATGCAATTCCAGCGTCTCTTGCTGCATGCCTCGCTCGGCGAGCGCCGAGGTGGAATAGGGAAGGGCGGGGAGTTCGAAGGCCATGGCAATCTCCTGTGAAGGGTTATATCGGCATGGTGTCTAGCTATGGATTGGAAATGGGAACGTCAAGCGCACTGCTCGAACGGGTAAGACGCGCCGATCCGGACCGCTTTTTTTGCCTCCTATTCGCTCCGGCAGAATTAAGAGAGCGGCTGCTGCTGCTCTACGCCT
>JAMFRY010000327.1 GCA_026225015.1 Alphaproteobacteria bacterium | reverse complement strand
GATGATGCGCGGCAGCATCGTCGCCTTCGGCATTCCACCGATCATCCGGCCCTACGTCATCGACCTGCGCATGATGACGCACCCGCTGCGCTATGTGGTAAGCTTCGGCCTGCCGGGCCCGGACCCGTTTCAGCCGCCGCGGCCGCCCGATCAAGGCGGTATGCCACCGCCCGATCATGACGAAATGCCATTCCCGCCGCCGCCCGATCATGGCGAAATGCCGTTCCCGCCGCCGCCCGGGCCCTTCTTCAACCGGCCGCCGCCCGCGGCAACAGCCTGGCTTACCATCATCACCCCCAGCGACCCGCCGGCGCCCTGGGACTCGCCCAGCTTCGCCAGCGCCTTCGTGGTGATGACGGTGCTTGGCGCGGCGATGATCCTCTGGGCGGTACGGCACCTGACCACGCCGGTGCGCACCCTGGCCGATGCCGCGGAGCGGCTGGGGCGGGACGTGATCAACGCGCCCAACCTGCCGGAATTGGGGCCAAGCGAAATCGTCACCGCCGCCGTGGCCTTCAATACCATGGCCTCGCGCATCCGGCGCTTCGTGCAGGACCGCACCTTTCTGCTCACCGCCATCGGCCATGACCTGCGCACGCCAATCACGCGGCTGAAATTGCGCGCGGAATATATGGAGGACGATGAACAGCGTATGAAAATGCTGGCCGACCTCGATGAGATGGAATCCATGGTCGCCGCCACTTTGGCCTTCGGCCGGGACATCGCCACCTCGGAAGCGGTGGCGCGGCTGGACCTTGCGGTGCTGCTGCGGACAATCCTGGACGAGGCTGCGGATGGCGACCCGGAACATGTTTCTGCTCTGTCCTATTCGGGTCCCGAACATTTGATCGTTCAGGCCCGGCCGTTGAGCCTGAAGCGAGCGCTGACCAATCTGATCGGCAATGCGCTGAAATACGGAGACGCCGCCCGGGTCACCTTGGAGAAGGCGCAGCCGATTCAGGTGCTCATCCATATCGACGATGACGGGCCTGGAATAGCGGCGCAGGACCTGGAAACGGTGTTTGAACCGTTTCGCCGCCTGGAGACCAGCCGAAACCGGGAAAGCGGAGGCTCCGGGCTTGGTCTGTCGATCGCCCGAAACATCGTGCGAGCGCATGGCGGTGATATCGCTCTGGAGAATATCGCTCTGGCGAATTCGACAACAGGTCTGCGGGCGAGCGTCACCTTGCCGGTGTAATCAGGAAGGCAGGCACAGCCTGCTTGCGCAAAAGAACCGCTTCCTATTTTCCCTTTCCTATGCCAATCCACCCTCATGCTGCGACGTTTTTATAACAAAATTATCAGGCTTGCCGAGCGGTCAGACGCGCTGTGGTGGCTGTTTGCCATCGCCTTCGCGGAAGCCAGCTTTTTCCCGATCCCGCCGGATACGATGCTGATCCCCATGGCCCTGGCGCAACCCAGGAAGGCTTTCCGCTTTGCGCTGGTGGCGACCACTGGCAGCGTCATCGGCGGGGCGCTGGGCTATTATATCGGATTCGCCCTGCTGAACCGGTTGGCCCAGCCGATCATCAATTTCTACCATTATCATGAGGCTTTTGCGGGATTCCAGGCTAAATTCGCGCAGTACGGCGTTTGGATCATCCTCATTAAAGGCCTGACGCCGATCCCCTACAAGATCGTCACCATCGCCGCCGGCGCGGCCGCCTTCAATTTCCCGCTGTTCATCGGCGCCAGCATCGTCACCCGCGGCGCGAGGTTCTTTCTGGAGGCGGTGCTGCTGCGCAGATTCGGCGAGCCGGCGCGGCTGTTCATCGAAGAACGCCTCGGCCTTGTCACCGGCTTGGTGGCGGCCGGGATTATCGGCGGGTTCCTGATTTTGCGGTTCGCCTGAATTCTGAGGTCGCTGAATTCTGAGGTTCGCTGAATTCGACAGCCCCGCTACCTTGACAGTGCCAGGGGGCGCCGGTAGCAACCCGGCAACATTCGGTGGTGGTAAAAAACCACTGAAAACAGGTGCATGAGCAGCGATCGGGACAACGAGTCTTTCGAGCAGCGTCTGGCGGCAGCGCGAGACAATGCTGGGCTGAACGGCGGCCCCGCGGGATCAGCGCATAAAAGCGTTGCCGCGGGACAGATCGCCGTGAATCTTGCCATGCGCTTAGGGGTGGAGCTGGTGGCCGCAATGGTCATCGCCGTGGTGATCGGGTGGGGGCTGGACCGGCTGTTCCACACCAAGCCATGGTTGATGGTCCTGATGGTTCCGGTAGGGATGGTGGCCGGGCTGCGCAACTTG
>JAMFRY010000326.1 GCA_026225015.1 Alphaproteobacteria bacterium | reverse complement strand
CGGCAGATAGCGGCCCAGCACCCCTGTCTCGTTCAGCAAATTCAGCCAATGCGCCCCGTCGCAGGTTCTCCTCTCGCCGATCTGCTCCTCGCCCCCGCAGAGCAGGTTCAGGAAGTAGGCGGCGGCCTCTTTATTGCCCCGCAAATCCGCCGCCAGCCCGGCGCTGCGGATCAGCATCCGCAGCGCAAGCGGGTGCAATTCCAGCCCGCGGTCGCGCGCGTTGATCAAAATGCGAAAAATGGAAGTGGGGTCCGTCTCGGGTTCGCGCCCAGGCGCGAACAAAATCTTCCCATCTGCAAGGGCGAAGCCGGCCTCTATAAGACCCTTATCCGTCTCCGCGCCCAGGGCCGGCGGCCCCAAAGCGGCGCGGATCAAAGCCGGCTCCAGCACGCCGGTTACCCGCGCCACCTCGCGGACCACCAGGAAGTAATGCCGCATGAAGCGCTCAACCCCGTCCTGGCGCCCATGCCTGGTATAGCCCATGCGCGCGCCGATAACGGGCTGGAAGTCAAAGGTCAGGCGTTCTTCCGCGCGGCCGGCCACGTAATGCAGGTGAAAGCGGACGGTCCATAAATAGGACCAGGCCCGCTTGCAGGCTCGCGCCTCGGTCTCTGTCAGAATCCCGCCGCCGGGGGCATCCTTGCCCACCAGCTCGCTCATCGCGAAAGTGTTGAAGACGTAGCGCGCCAGCCAGTACAGCGTCTGCAGATCCCGCAAGCCGCCTTTGCCTTCCTTCACATTGGGCTCGACCATGAAGGGCGTCTCGCCAAAGCGGTGGTGGCGGGCGGCGCGCTCCGCCTGCTTGGCGGCGATGAATTCGCCGGGGCCATCGGCGGTGCAATCGGCCCGAAATGCCTTTTGAAACTCGGCAAAAAGCGGCCGGTCGCCGGAGATACAGCGGGCGTCCAGCAAACTCGTGCGAATGGTCACGTCATCCTGGGCGGCTTTCAGACATTCCGGGATCGAGCGTGTCGCATGGCCCACTTTCAGGCCAAGGTCCCAAAGAAAATACAGGATGAACTCCACCGCCCGCTCAACCTTGAGCGGATTCTTCGCGGCAGTGAGAAACAGCAGGTCGATATCGCTGAAAGGCGCCAGTGTTGCCCTGCCATACCCGCCGGTAGCCGCCATCGCCAGCCGGTCTTCCGCATCAATCGGCAAAATTGCCAATGCATAGCCGAACAGGGCATTCACCAGCTCATCCATCAGCCCGGCATGCAGCCGCGCCGCGGCCAGGCCGTTAATGCCGTCCCGCTCAAACCGGGTCTGCACATGCGATTGGATGCGGCCCAACTGCCGGCGGAAAGCGGCAAGCGCCAAGTCCCGCGGCGGCGGGCTGGCCAGCGGCACAAGATCAGCCAGCGCCGCGGCAATCTCCGGCGGCTTCGTTGAAATCAACGTTGGGTTTAGCATATCGTTCACGTTAGCTTGCCTTGCACCGCTGCGCTATCAACTTTGTGCGTAGTTCATATAGTGCGGACAATGCCTCCCTGGGAGTTAATTTGTCCGGGTCGAGGCGCGCAAGCTCGGTCTCGATCTCCGATTCCGGCGCTTCCGCCGCCGCGAACAAGGGCAGCGTAGCCGGGGAAGCGCCGTTGCGGTCCGCCGCTTTTATCAGAACTTCCGCGCGTTTTGCTACAGCTTCCGGAACACCGGCCAGCCTCGCCACGTGCACGCCCCAGCTGCGCTGCGCGGCGCCGGCGGCCACTTCATGCATGAACACGACCTCGCCCCTCCATTCCTTCACCCGCATCGTGCAGGCCCGCAATCTGGGTAATGCCTCCGTGAGCAGCGATAATTCATGGAAATGTGTGGCAAATATGGCGCGGCAGCGAATTGTGTGATGCAATTCCTCCAGCACCGCCTGGGCGATCGCCAGCCCGTCGCGCGTCCCGGTTCCGCGGCCGATTTCGTCCACGATCACGAAGCTCTTTGGCCCCGCCTGGTGCAAAATCGCCGCGGTCTCGATCATTTCGACCATGAAGGTCGAACGCCCGCTCGCCAGGTCATCCGCGGCACCGACACGCGAAAACAGCCGGTCCACCACGCCGAGGCACATGGCCTCCGCCGGCACCGGCAATCCGGCCTGCGCCAGAATGACCAGCAGCGCATTCTGCCGCAAAAACGTTGATTTTCCTGCCATGTTCGGGCCGGTGAGCAGCATCAGCCGGCGCCCAGGCGATAGATCGCAATGGTTGGGAACAAACCCCACGCCGGGCGGCAGCGCGGCCTCCACCACCGGATGGCGCCCGGATTTGATCTCAAAAGCCTCATCATCGGAGAGCACGGGCCGGCACCAGCGTCTGTTTGCGCTCAACATGGCGGCCGATTGCAGCACGTCCGCCAAGGCCAGGGCCTCGGCGCAATCGGCCAGCTTCTCAGCCAGCGCGAGT
>JAMFRY010000325.1 GCA_026225015.1 Alphaproteobacteria bacterium | reverse complement strand
TGCCGCGGCAGGCAGAACCGGCATCGTGGACGCCGCGGATCGGCTGGCCGCGTTGACGATGGCCGCCATTGCTGCAGCGCCGGCACCTAAGGGAGCAAAATTATGAGGGCATTACCGCTCTCCATCGGCACCATCCATTTCGTCGGCATTGGCGGTATCGGGATGTCCGGCATTGCCGAGGTGCTGCATGTTCTGGGCTATTCCGTCCAAGGCAGCGATATTGCCGAGAGCGGCAATGTGCAGCGCCTGCGCAAGATCGGCATCCCCATCGCCATCGGCCATGACGCCGCCAATATCGGCCAGGCCCAGGTGGTGGTGATTTCCACCGCCGTGCCGCGCGATAATCCGGAAGTGGTCGCGGCCAGGGCGAAACTGATTCCCGTGGTGCGGCGGGCGGAAATGCTGGCGGAGCTGATGCGCCTGAAATGGTCGATCGCCATCGGCGGCACGCATGGCAAGACCACCACCACCAGCCTGGTCGCTGCGGTGCTGGAAGGGGCCGGCTATGATCCAACCGTGATCAATGGCGGCATTATCAACGCCTATGGCAGCAATACGCGGCTCGGCGCCGGCGATTGGATGGTGGTGGAAGCCGATGAGAGCGATGGCAGCTTTCTGCGCCTGCCTCCGGTGATCACCATTGTTACCAATATGGATCCCGAACACCTGGACCATTGGGGCACGCGCGAGGCGATGGAGGCGGGCTACCGGCAATTCGTCGGCAACATCCCGTTTTACGGATTCGCGGTACTGTGCATCGACCATCCGGCGGTTCAGCAGATGATCCCGGCACTTTCCGATCATCGCGTCATCACCTACGGATTTTCCCCGCAGGCCGATGTGCGGGCGGAGCGAATCATGTATGGCAATAAAGGGGCCAGCTTCGAGGTGCGCTTTGCCGATCGCGCCACCGGCCGGTTTCGCCGCATGGGGCCGTTTAACCTGCCGATGCTGGGCAGCCATAATGTGCAGAATGCGCTGGCGGCGATTGCGGTCGCGACCGAAATGGAAATCGAGGAGCCGCAAATTCGCGCTGCACTCGCGGCTTTTGCAGGCGTCAAGCGCCGCTTTACCAAAACCGGCGATGCCGGCGGGATCACCATCATCGACGATTACGGCCATCACCCGGTGGAAATCGCCGCGGTGCTGAAAGCCGCAAGGCAGGCCGGCGCGCGCGATGTGGTGGCGGTGGTGCAGCCGCACCGCTTCACCCGGCTCGCGACTTTGTTCGAGGAATTCTGCACCTGCATGAACGATGCCGGAACGGTCATTGTCGCGGATGTGTACCCTGCCGGCGAAGCGCCGATCGAAGGCGTGGATCGTGATGCGCTGGTCGAGGGCCTGCGCGCCCGCGGGCATCGCTCCGTCGTGCCGTTGAGCGATCCTTCCCATCTGGCGGAGATGGTGCATTCCATCGCGCGGCAGGGCGATTACGTGATCTGCCTCGGCGCCGGCAGCATCACCCATTGGGCGAACGCGCTGCCTGCCGAGTTGCAAGACCTGCAGCGCAACGCCAAGCGCGCCGGGGCCGTGCGATGATGGCGGCGCAAGACATCGCTACAGGCCTGCCGGAAATTCGCGGCCGCGTGCAGGCATCTGCCAGCTTGGCACCATTCAGCTGGTTTCGCGTCGGCGGTGCTGCGGAATTTCTGGTCCGCCCGGCCGATGCGGCGGACCTTGCAAAACTGCTCCGCGAATTGCCGCTGGAAATGCCGGTGACAGTGATCGGCGCCGCTTCCAATCTCATCATCCGCGATGGCGGCATTTCCGGCCTGGTGATCAAGCTCGCGCGCGGCTTCAATGAAATTTCGGTCGAGGCGGATGGCATCCTCGCCGGCGCGGCGGCGCTGGATATTACGGTTTCAGAACATGCTGCCGCGGCGGGTCTTACGGGGCTGGAATTTCTCTCCGGCATT
>JAMFRY010000324.1 GCA_026225015.1 Alphaproteobacteria bacterium | reverse complement strand
TGCGGCGCAGTTGGATTGGGCGGCCAATACGGATGCCGGCTTCCGCGAACGCCTGGTCTGGTTCTGGGCCAATCATTTTACCGTGAGCATTTATCAGGGCGACACGCTCGGGCTTGCGGGTCCCTTCGTTCGCGAGGCGATCCGCCCTTATGTAACCGGCAACTTTACCGACATGGTGCTGGCGGTTGAGCGCCATCCGGCGATGCTGCGTTATCTGGCCAATGACGTTTCCATCGGGCCGGATAGCGTGATCGGCAGGCGGACCGGGCGCGGCTTGAACGAGAACCTCGGCCGGGAATGCATGGAGCTGCATACGGTGGGGTTGGAGGCGGGCTACTCACAGGCCGATGTGACCAATATGGCGAAAATTCTCACCGGCTGGTCGGTGGCGGGCACCCAAGGCGGCGGCGATGCAACGGGCTTCAAATACCGGGCTGCTACCCATGAGCCTGGGGCGCAGACCGTGATGGGCCAAAGTTACGATGGCGGCGAGCAGGCCGGAATCGATGCGCTGACCTTTCTTTCGCAATATCCCACCACCTACCGACTGCTGGCCCGGAAACTTGCGGCGCATTTTGTGGCGGACAGGCCGCCAGATGCCGCGGTTGAACGCATTGCCGCGGCGCTGCAGGAAAGCGGCGGCGACCTTATGGCCGCTGGCGCCGCTTTGGTGGATTTGCCGGAGGCCTGGATACCGCTGACCAAGCTGAAAACGCCGCTGGAATTTGTCGTCTCGGCGCTGCGGGCGGCGCCCCCGCCAGGCGAGCCGGTCAATAGCATTGGGGTGCTGAACCGCTTGGGCCAGCCGCTTTGGGGCGCGCCGCTGCCGAATGGCTGGTCCGACCTGGCGGCGGATTGGGATGGTTCGGGCGCGATCATGTCGCGGGTGGATTGGGCCTATACCTATGCCGGGCGCTTCGATAACGGCGATATGGGCGTGCAGCCGGCCGATATCGCCACCACCGCCTTGGGGCCCCTGTTGCGGCCGGCCACCGCTTCGGCCATCGCCACGGCCGGATCGCGCCGGGAGGCGGTGACCTTGTTATTTGCCTCACCCGAATTTCAGCGGAGATGACATTGGCTTTCACCCTCACAAGGCGTTCGACGCTTTTGGGCCTTGGCGCCATTGCCGGCAGCGCGAATGTGAAGCTGGCCTTGGCCCACGCACCGGTTGAGCAGCGATTCGTGGTCGTTTTACTGCGCGGCGCGCTGGATGGCATGTCGGCGGTGGTCCCTTACGGAGATCCCAACCTCGCGGCCTTGCGCCCGCAACTGATTCCGCCGGCGCCCGGCCAGCCGAACGGCATCTATGATCTCGGCGGGTTTTACGGCCTTAATCCGGCGCTGCCCTCGGTTTATGCGATGTATCAACAAGGCGAGGTTTTGCCTGTCCATGCGATTGCCGGGCCATATCGCACGCGCAGCCATTTCGAGGCGCAGGACCTGCTGCAAATCGGCAGCGATGACACCCAGATCACCTCCGGCTGGCTGAACCGGCTGCTCGCCGAATCGCCGGCCGGCGGGCCTTCACTGAACGGTTTGTCGGTGGGCGTCGGCACGCCTTTGCTGATCCAGGGTCCCGTGAAAGTCGCGTCCTACGCGCCGCAGGGCTTTGCCTCACCCTCGCCGGATTTATACGCCCGCATCGCCGCGCTGAATGCGCGCGACCCACTAACCGGCCCGGCGATCGTGAATGGGCTTCGGGAAGCAAGGTTCGATGCCTCGGTGGATATCATGAGCGATGATCCGGCCGATATGGCGGGCAAAAAGCCAGCCATTCACAATGACTTCCCCGGGCTGGCGCAGCATGCGGGGATGCTGCTGGCGGCCGATGGCGGACCGCGGATCGCGGCGTTTCAGCTCGAAGGCTGGGATACGCATGGCAATCAGGTGGCGGGGCTGAAAACGCCGCTCACCGGGCTGGATAGCGGCTTGCTCGCCTTGAAAACCGCTTTGGGTGCAAACTGGAACCGAACCGTGGTGCTGGTGATCACCGAATTTGGCCGGACCGCTGCGATGAACGGCACCAAAGGCACTGATCACGGCACCGCCACCGTGGCGTTTCTGCTGGGCGGCCGGGTGGCGGGCGGGAAGGTGCTTGCAACCTGGCCCGGGCTGGGGGCTAGCCAACTATTCCAGGCGCGCGATCTGGCGCCGACGATAGATGTGCGTTCGCTCGCCAAGGGCGCGCTGAAGGCGCAGTTCGGCTTGCATGAAGCTGCCTTGGCAAGGATTTTTCCCGCAAGCGGGGAAGCTGCCCCATTGAACGGACTCCTTCGCACCGCCTAATGCCGGTGCATGCACAACTGGCGCCTATTCAGGATCATGGCCGGCCGTCCAAGGCTGTTCGCCGCCGTCGGCATCGCCATTCTGGCCTATTTCGCGCTGATTGCACTGCATCCGCAGGCAACCAGGATCGTCATGGCCTGGGATATCGGCACCGCCATATTCCTGGCTTCCTCCGCAGAGTTATTCTTCCGCTCCGACCATACGAATATCAGCGCGGATGCGGCGCGCCAGGAGGAGGGCGAGTGGAGCATATTTGCGCTTACGCTGCTCGGCGCGGTGATGAGTTTCGCCGCGATTTTCCTGTTCTCGGACGCTGCCGATCGCAAGAAGCACCAGGAATTTTATCTGATTTTCGTCATTGCCACCCTCGCCCTTTCCTGGCTGATGGTGAATGTCTGCTTTGCCTATCGCTACGCCCATGAGTATTATTCGAAGGCGAGCGGGCAGCGGGCGATCGAGGGCGGGCTGGATTTTCCGGGCGACAAAAACCCTGATTATCTGGACTTCGTGTATTTCGCCTTCGTACTGGGAATGACGTTCCAGGTATCCGACACCAACATCACCTCGAAGAAATTCCGCCGGCTCGCGACATTACACGGCTTGATCGGGTTTCTGTTCAATACGACCATCCTGGCGCTATCGGTGAACATCGCGGCCTCGCTGCTGTAAAAAGCCGTTTGTTTTCACGATCGCCGCAAGCCCATCCCGGCACCAGCCATTAAGCCTACACAATGCTTATTGTGTATTGACAATAGTGACGGCGCGATGCCATAACGCCGCGCGCCACAGGCTGGCATGGCGGCGGCAACCATCCGCCAGCCGGCGGCAAGGCAACGGCAAGGCGAATCAAGGCATGGCGAAACTCTCCGACACGACCTCCTACGCGGGCGCCCAGCGCGAATTCTCCTCGGCCAAATTGTGGGAATTGTTCGACGGCACGCCGGAGCATTTCAACATCGCGCATGAATGCATCGACCGCTACGCCGCTGATCCCGCCCGCATCGCCGTGCGCATCGTGCGGGCTTTGGGCGAGCCGGAGCTGGTGACGTTCAGGGAAATTTCCGAACAATCGGCCAGGCTTGCGCATTGGTTGGTCAAGCGCGGCATCAAAAAGGGCGACCGCGTCGCCTTCATGCTGGAACCCTCGAAAGCCTTTTATATCAGCCTGTTCGGGGCACTGAAGGCCGGCGCCATCAGCGTGCCGATGTTCACCTTGTTCGGCCCGGACGGGTTGAAACTACGCGTGGGCGACTGCCAGCCCGAACTATTGATCGTGAACGAGGAAAAGCTGCCGGTCGCGCGCGAGGCGGTGCAGGAATCCAAGATCGTGCTGGACACCGATCTCGCGGAACTGATCGCCGCCGAACCCTCAGCCTTCGAATATGACAGCAAGGCCTCGGACCTCGCGGTGTTCCAATACACCTCCGGCACCACGCGGTACCTGCCGGCGGCGGTCAAGCACACAAATCGCGCTTTGGTGACGATGATGTCGGCAGCCCTGTACGGCACCGGCATCCGGCCGGGCGACGAATTTTTCTGCCCCTCCTCGC
>JAMFRY010000323.1 GCA_026225015.1 Alphaproteobacteria bacterium | reverse complement strand
GCAGATAGCTCAACTTGCTGTTTCTGATGCGCCATTTACCGTCATCGCAACGAATATACTCCTCATGATAATGGCCATAGCCGCTATGACCGCCGTAGCCCACCAGTTTGCGCCGCTCATCGCTCCAGGTATTGCGATCCTGCATTGCCCAGTTCACGCGCGCTGCATTCGCGCCTTCAAAAGTAATTTCCGGATTATGCACATGGTGTACGGTCTTCGAGGTTTCGACGCATGAACGGACGTAGGCAATGGCGGCGTCGCGTCCCTGATGGTTATTCCCCTCCGGAGGAACCATCAGATGAAAATCCTCGGTAAAACAGTCGGCGTAGCCTTCCCAATCCTTGGTATCCAGGCTCCGGCAGTACCGCGCCTTGGTTGCAACGATTGCGGCCCAGTCAGCGAAGTTCGTCATGTCGCTCTTCCGGAAAAGAGGCGCGTCCTGCTTATCTCAAGCCGCGCTGGCCCGGCGTTTCAGGCTGGTTTGGGGCGGGATATCTTCGGACAGCGGCGTCAAGGCTTCGAGCAAAGCGGCGCGAAGCTGGGTCAGCTTGCGCTCATTCTCGATTTTCATGCCGACCACGTCCTTCACGTAGAACACGTCAACCGCCCGCACCCCATAGGTGGTCACATGGGCGGAGGCGATTTGCAGTCCCTCATCGCTGATGGCGGAGGTGACGTCGTGCAGCAAACCGGGCCGGTCCCTGCCGTTCACCTCGATCACCGTATGGCGATTGGAGGCGCGGTTATCCACCACCACGCGGGGCGGCACGTGGATCGCGCGCATACGGCCGGGCAGCAAGGTCCGGGTCGCCTTGCGAATTTCGTTGGAAAGCTTGAGCCGGCCGGAGAGCGCTTGCTCGATCAGCGAGGACAATCGCGCCAGCCGATGCGGCGTCTCATACGGGCCGCCCGCTGCATCCTGGATCCAGAACGTATCCAGCGCCATCCCGTCGGTCAGCGTATGGATCCGCGCATCGACGATGGAAGCGCCGGCAATGGCGAGCGCGCCGGCAATTCGGCTGAATAATCCGGCATGGTCGGCCGTATAGACCACCACTTCCGTCACCGCGCGGGCCGGCAGCGGCTCGGCGTTCACGGTGAGCGGCGCGTTCCGGCGTTTGGCGTCGCGGATCAGCCGCGCATGGCGCTCGATGCTCTCGGGGTCAAACCCAAGCCAATAGCTGGGATAACCAAGCGAGAGAAATTCCTCACGCTCCTGCGCCGGCCAGTCCTTCAGCAGATCGGCCACGACCTCTTTCACCCGGTTGATCCGGGCATCGCGTTCGGTGGTGGAAAGTCCGCCTTCCAGCACTTCCGCCACCCGCGAATAGAGCTCGCGCAGCAGGGTCGCCTTCCACCCATTCCACACTTTCGGGCTCACCGCGCGAATGTCGGAAACGGTCAGAATCAGCAGCAGCCTGAGGCGTTCCGGCGACTGGATGGTGTCCGCCATGTCCAGAATCGTCTTTGGATCATCTATATCGCGGGAAAAGGCAGTTTGGCTCAGCATCAGATGATGCAATACCAGCCAGGAAACCATTTCGGTCTCTTCCGCCGTCAGCCCCAAAGCCGGCCCGACATAAAGCGCGATCTCGGCGCCAAGCTGGGAGTGATCCCCGCCCCTGCCCTTGGCGATATCATGCAGCAGCAACGCCACATATAACGCGCGGCGCGATTGCACCTGCTCCATCAACTCTGTGGCCACCGGCGCGATATTGGAAAGCTGGCCGGATTCGATGCTGTTCAGAACCCGGATGGCCTGCACGGTGTGAACATCCACCGTGAACACGTGATAGGTATCAAACTGCATCTGCCCGACAATGCGCCGCCAATCCGGCATAAAGCGGCCCAGCACGCCGGTCTCGTTCAGCAAATTCAGCCAGCGCGCGCCATCGCAGGAGCGTTTTTCGCCATCCTGCTCCTCGCCGCCGCAAAGCAGGTTCAGGAACAAGGAAGCCGCCTGCTTGTCGCCCCGCAAATCCGCGGCCAAACCAGCGCTGCGGATCAGCATGCGCAAAGCCAGTGGATGCAATTCCAGCCCGCGGTCACGCGCGGCGATCAGGATGCGGAAAATAGAGGTGGGGTCGGTTTCGGGTTCGCGGCCGGGCGCAAATAAAATCTTCCCATCCGCCAGGGCGAAACCGGCTTCGATCAAACCCTTATCCGTCTCTGCACCCAAGGCCGGCGGCCCCAAAGCGGCGCGGATCAAGGCCGGCTCCAGCACGCCGGTTACCCGCGCCACCTCGCGCACGACCAGGAAATAATGCCGCATGAAGCGCTCGACGCCGTCTTGCCGCCCGTGCTTGGTATAGCCCATGCGCGCGCCGACGACCGGTTGGAAATCAAATGTCAGGCGCTCTTCGGCGCGCCCGGCCACATAATGCAGGTGAAAGCGCACTGTCCATAAATAGGACCAGGCCCGCTTGCAGGCTCGCGCCTCGGTCTCCGTCAAGATGCCGCCGCCAGGCGCGTCCTTGCCCACCAGCTCGCTCATCGCAAAGGTGTTGAATACGTAGCGCGCCAGCCAGTACAGCGTCTGCAAATCCCGCAATCCGCCTTTGCCCTCCTTCACATTGGGCTCAACCATGAAGGGCGTCTCGCCAAAGCGGTGGTGGCGGGCGGCGCGTTCCGCCTGTTTGGCGGCAATAAATTCGCCGGGGCCATCGGCCATGCAATCGGCCCGAAACGCTTTTTGAAACTCCAAAAAAAGCTGCCGATCGCCGGAGATACAGCGTGCGTCCAGCAGGCTTGTGCGAAT
>JAMFRY010000322.1 GCA_026225015.1 Alphaproteobacteria bacterium | reverse complement strand
CGCCCGCTCCGCCGCGGCGAGCAGCAGCGCGCGGGTGCGGCGCTCCATGATGGCGGCGCAGAGCCGGGCGGTTAACAGCGTGATGAAACAAAGATAAAACCCGAGCGCGGAAATCAGCAGCGGGTAGAGCATCGTGATATAGATTTTCGACCCGCCGGAAAACGAAATGGTGTTGCCCTGATGCAGGGTATTCCACCACTGCACGCTAAACACGATGATCGGCAGGTTCACGGCCCCGACCAGGGCCAGAATAGCGGCGGCGCGGTAACCCTGTTGTGGATTATCGAAAGCCCGGATCAGCGCGATATGGCCGAGATACAGAAAAAACAGCACCAGCACGGAGGTGAGCCTGGCATCCCACACCCAATACGCCCCCCACATCGGCTTGCCCCAGAGCGAGCCGGAGATCAGGCACACCGCCGTGAAACCGGCGCCGACCGGGCCGATCTCCTCGGCCGCCAGATCGGCCAGAGGATGCCGCCAGATAATGGAGAAGAACGAGCAAACCGCCAGCGCTGCATAGCCGGCCATGGCCACCCAGGCCGCGGGCACATGCACATACATGATCCGCGCCGCATCGCCCTGCTCCCAATCCGCCGGCGCAAACGCATAGCCCCAGATCAGCCCGGCGCCGGTAGTGAGGATGGAAAACGCGGCGAGCCAAGGCAGCGCCGGCCGCGCCAGCCGCAGAAACCGGCCGGGATTGGCGTAGGTATGCAGCCAAGAACCCGGCCTCTTGAGCGGCTCGGAGGCGAGGACGGTCTCTCTCATAGCTTGTCCTTAAGCCAACGCGTTAAAAATTTGAAGCGGCGGCACAAATGGTTATCTTGCAACCAGAAACAGGCCAGCAGCAGGCCAGCAGCAGGCCAGCAACAGGATCGAGGTTCCATGCAATTTATTCTCATCGCCCAGGACAAAGCCGGCGCCCTGCCGCTGCGCATGGCAACGCGGCCGGCGCATCTGGCCTATCTGGAGCAGAAAATCGGCCCAAACTTGCTATTCGCCGGCCCCTTGCTAGACGATGACGGCAACCCGAAGGGCAGCGTTGTTGTGGTGGAGGCGGAAGACGAGGCACAGGCCAGGGGTTTCTACAACGGCGATCCCTATATGTCGGTGGGATTATTCGCCGATTTCAGCATCAGCCGGTTTCGCCATCTCTTCACCAACGGCAAGCTGATATGAACTACTGGCTGGTGAAATCCGAGCCGGATTCTTTCTCATGGGATCAGCAGGTAAAAAACCGCGTGGAACCCTGGACCGGCGTGCGCAACCATTCCGCCAAGCTGAATCTGAAGGCGATGAAAAAGGGCGATCTGGCGTTTTTCTATCACTCCAATATCGGGCTGGAGATCGTCGGCATCGTCGAGGTCACTGCTTCGGGCCTGACCGATCCCAGCGATCCGGAGGGCAAATGGGCGGCGGTCAAGGTGAAGCCGGTGCGCAAGCTGAAGCGCACGGTCACGCTGACGGACATCAAGGCCGATCCCAAGCTGGCCGATCTGG
>JAMFRY010000321.1 GCA_026225015.1 Alphaproteobacteria bacterium | reverse complement strand
GCGCGTCGTAGCGCGATCCAACCGCAACAGCATCGAGGCCCTGCGCAAGACGTTGCATGGATAGAGCTGTAGGGCGGGCGGAGGAACCAAAGGTTCGCGTCGCCGGAACCTTTGGCTCCTCCGCCCACCCAACCATGTAACAGGATTTGTTGATGCGTCTCATTGTCGGAACAATTCGTCTTGCCCCTGAAAATATGGCGGCGGCACGGCCGATTATGAAAATAATGGTCGAGAGCAGCCGCGCGGAAGATGGTTGTCTGGAATACAGTTATGCGGAGGACGTGCTGGATCCGGGTTTGATCCATGTGATGGAGCTCTGGCTAAATCAGGAGTCTCTAGATCGGCATTTCGCATCCGATCATATCGCCGGTTGGCGAGCCTCATGGCCTGAATTGGGTATTGGAGCGCGAAACCTCGTGGTTTACGAAGTCGGCGAGGCCCGGCCGAGTTAGATGGCTCGCTGCAAGCGGAGAGACAGGGACATCGCATGAGTCAACCCGCAGAACCACCCTACCCCGAACAGTTCCCTGGCCTGCCGGCAAACGCCTTCACCAAATTCGACCCCGCGCCGGACGCCGAATTCTATATCCAACCCCGACTGGTCAACCATATCGATGATGGCGCGATCGCCGCCGTTATCTCCATCTACCGGGAACTCCTGCCGCCGGATTGCGAGATTCTGGACCTCATGAGCAGTTGGGTCAGCCATCTGCCGCCCGATATCACGTATCGCGGCGTCACCGGCCTTGGCATGAATGTCGAAGAACTTGCAGCCAATCCGCGACTCACCCGGCGCATTGTGCAGGATTTGAACCAGAACCCGGTTCTGCCTTGGGAGAACGATGAATTTGACGCCGCCGCCATCTGCGTCTCGGTGCAATATCTGCAACGGCCTATCGAAGTTTTTAAAGAGATCGCTCGCGTCCTGCGTCCGGATTCGACCTTTATCGTTTGTTTTTCAAACCGCTGTTTCCCGACCAAAGCCGTCGCCATCTGGCGCGCTTTGCAAGGACACCAACATCAGCAACTGGTCGCCGCCTATATGCAATCAGCCGGATTTCAAAACCTGACCACGAGAAGTTTCGCTCCGGAAAACGGTGATCCGCTCTGGGCCGTCATTGGCCTGGCCCCGGCAAAATCGCCAGCGTGACGCTGGAACGCCTTAAAACCGCCGCATCACCACGAAGTTGCCGCGCTTCATCTGCTGGCGGAAGGCAAAATACCCAACCACGCCCAGCACCAGCAAAACCGGAATGAGGAACAGCGCCGCCCAGAACGCAACCGCCGCCACAAGCAGCAACACCCCGAACGCTGCGAGCCGCGAGAGGATTGTGCCAAGGCTTGGTTTGGGCGGTTCAATGAACGCGCCTCCGCTTGTCATGTCGATGATCGGTCCATTTGGATTTTTCATGCTATCATCATAAGCACGCGGCAGGCCTGGAACAAGGAAAACCGGGTAAACAATTGTAAATCCGTGGTCAGCCAGCACAATATGGCGGATCACCGATCCGCCCTACCTCGCTAGATTGAACAAATGCCTTCCGATGATCTTTTTGCCCCGGTGCCCGGCCTGCCCGCCTCCTCCCTGCAACCGCTGGCGGACCGGCTGCGGCCGAAATCCATCGCGGAAGTCGTCGGCCAGGAGCATATTCTTGGCCCCAATGGCTCGCTCACCCTCATGCTGGCGCGCGGTTCGCTCACCTCGCTCATTCTTTGGGGTCCGCCGGGCGCCGGCAAAACCACCATTGCCCGGCTGATTGCCGGAGCGGAAATGCATTTCACCCAGATCTCCGCCATCTTCTCCGGCGTCGCCGAGTTGAAACGGGTATTTGAGGACGCCGCCAGGCTCAAACGCGCCGGCCGCGGCACCTTGCTGTTCGTGGACGAAATCCACCGCTTCAACCGCGCCCAGCAGGACGCCTTTCTTCCCGTGGTGGAAGCCGGAACCATCACATTGATCGGCGCCACCACCGAAAATCCATCTTTCGCCTTGAACGGCGCCCTGCTCTCGCGCTGCCAGGTTCTGGTACTGCGCCGCCTGGACGATCCCGCCATGATTCTGCTGCTCCAGCGCGCCGAAGCCGAAACCGGACTGACGCTGCCGCTCACGCCTGAAGCCCGCGCCACCCTGCGCGCCATGGCCGATGGCGATGGCCGCGCTTTACTCAACCTGGCCGAGCAGCTTTTTGCACTCCCCGATTCCTCCCCCCTGAACTCCGAAGAACTGGCCCAACTCCTCTCCCGCCGCGCCGCCCTGTATGACAAGGACCGCGAGGAGCATTACAACCTTATTTCCGCCCTGCATAAATCCATGCGCGGCTCCGACCCTGACGCGGCCTTGTACTGGCTCGCCCGGATGCTGGCCGGCGGCGAGGACCCGCGCTATATCACCCGGCGCATCACCCGCTTTGCCTCGGAAGATATCGGCCTCGCCGACCCGCAGGCGCTGGTGCAGACTCTCGCCGCCTGGGAGGCCTATGAGCGCCTTGGCTCGCCGGAAGGCGAGGTTTGCATCGCGCAGGCCGTGCTCTATCTCGCCACCGCGCCCAAATCCAACGCCACCTATACGGCACTCAGCGCCGCCAACCGCGCCGCCAAGGAAACCGGCTCGCTGATGCCGCCCGCGCATATTCTCAACGCCCCCACCAAGCTGATGAAAAACCTCGGTTACGGCGCAGGCTACGAATACGACCACAACACCGAGGACGGGTTTTCCGGCCAGAATTATTTCCCCGAAGGCATGGGAAGGCCGGATTTCTACCGCCCGCCGGAGCGCGGCTTTGAGCGCGAAATCGCCAAGCGCCTCGCATATTGGACGAAACTGCGCGACAAGGGCGAATGACCCCCCAAACCACCCTCGTCGTCCCGGAGGACGGTGCTGATTCCCGGCTCGACCGCTATCTCCGCCGCAATATTGACGGCGCGACGCAGGCGATGATCCAGAAACTCTGCCGCACCGGCAAAATCCGCATCGACGGCAAAAAAGCCGAAGCCAGCACGCATCTGCCGCTCGGCGCCACCATCACCTTGCCCCCCATCGCGCCCCCCGTGGAATTGCCCAAAACCCGCCAGGTGATGACCATGGACGCGCATATGATCCGCGACCTGGAAGCCTCGATCCTGTACCGCGACGACTCCGTGATCCTTCTGAACAAGCCCTCCGGCCTGCCCAGCCAGGGCGGCAAGGGCATCACCTTGCATCTCGACGGCATGCTCGATGCGCTGCGCTTCGATGGCGCCGAGCGGCCCAAACTCGTGCACCGGCTGGACCGCGACACCTCCGGCGTTTTGCTCCTGGCCCGGGGCGTTAAGGCCGCATCCAAACTCTCCGCCGCGTTTCGTGGGCGAGATGTCGAGAAAATCTACTGGGCCTTGCTCTCGGGCGTTCCGCAGCAACTCGCCGGCCGGATCGATCTGCCGCTGACCCGGGTCGAGATGTCCGGCACCTCGCGCTCCGAACCTGCCAGCCGGGATGACCCGGAGGCTGACAAAGCCGTCACCGACTATAAAATCATCGACTATGCCGGCAGGAAATTCGCGCTGGCGGAACTCTCGCCGCAGACCGGCCGCATGCACCAATTGCGCGTGCATTGCCTGGCGCTCGGCACCCCGATTGTCGGCGACGCCGCCTATGGCGCCGCCTTTCCGGAAGGTTTTGCGCCGCTTCTGCACCTGCACGCCCGCCGGCTCACCTTTCCGCATCCGGAAGGCGGGTTTTTAACCGTTGAGGCCGAGCTGCCGAAACACAT
>JAMFRY010000320.1 GCA_026225015.1 Alphaproteobacteria bacterium | reverse complement strand
TCGGCCCGTGGCCGGGCAGGTAGATTTTATCTTCGCGCGGCAGCAGCAATTCGAGCGAGCTGTAATAGGCCCGCATATTGCCTTGCGGCGGGTTCACGATCGAGGATGACCACGCCATCACATGGTCTCCGCTGAACAGGATCTGGCCAATATCAGGGAGTTGGTAGGCGAAGCTCAGATGATCCTGCGCATGCCCGGGCGTATGCACTCCCCGCAATCCGGCGACTTCCTCGCCATCTGCAAGCGGGTGGTCGGCGTTGAAATCATGCGGCATGCCGCTGCGATAATACCCCCAGATTGGCGCGCCGGTGGCCTTTTGCATTGCTTTGGCGGCGCCATGGTGATCCGGATGCGCATGGGTAACGACAAGGCGGGTAATCGGCTTTTCGTCGGCCGCGCGCACTACTTCTTTGACGTGCTCGTCGTCCTCCGGCCCGGGATCGATGACCGTCAGCCCATCCTCCCAGTCCAGCAGATATGTGTTGGTGCCGTGATAGGTCATCACGCTCGGGTTGCGGGCAACCACTCGTCTAATGCCGGGCAGCACATCGATTGCCACCCCGCGCGCCGGCTCCGGCTCGGTCAAAAATGCCATGCTTCATCATGCCGCACGCGCCGGCAGAATGTAAACCAGACAAGTAAGCTTAGCTGCCTTACCCGAAGTGATAGAGCAGGGTCAGCACGCCGAACACGCCGGCAACGCAGACGGCACCGAGGAAAGCGGCGCGGAAATTGGGTCCGTCAGCTGACCGGCGAGACCGTTTCGATCGGCGTGCATCCAGGCGCGGATAGCTATCAAACTCTTTTGTTTTCATCATTTTATATCCTGATATTCACAATTCACAGAAACCGTGTTTTTGGACTTCAGGCTTGCTTTGGTTGGTGATACTGCGCCCAAAGCCATTTAGATTGCAACAAAAACGCGTAAACCCCTCAGGCGGCCGGACTTGCTGGCAACCGCGCGGCCCCGCTATGGCTTTGGCATGACTGTGCCAGCCGTCTTGCCTGACCCGGATCTTCCGCTCCGCCGTTCGCTGTTCCGGCATCGCGCATTTGCCACGGGGTTGTTGGTTCTCATGGCCGGCCTCGCCATCATCGGCTACGCTTTACCGTTCGGTCCCTGGGTCGGCCTGCTGCGGGATTCCGCCAAGGCCGGGTTTATCGGCGGGGTGGCAGATTGGTTCGCGGTCACCGCCTTGTTCCGCCATCCGCTTGGCCTGCCCATCCCGCACACCGCGATTTTGCCGGCGCAGAAGGAGCGCCTGGGCGCCTCGCTGGGGCGATTCGTCGCCGCCCATGTATTCACCGAGGCCGATGTGCGGCGGTTTCTGGATAATCTCGACAGTCCCGGCATCCTGCGGCGGTTTCTGGCCGAGCCGGCCTCCACCCAGCCGGCCGCGGCGGCGCTGGCGGGCATGCTGCCGAAACTGCTGGCCAGCATCGAGGACGGCCGGGCCCGGCGCCTGCTCGCCCGCTTCCTGCCCCGGCTCATCGGTGGCCAGGCCGCCGGCATTATCGTTGCCAGGGCTTTGAGCGGGTTGGTAGAAGGCGGCCGGCATCAGGAAGTATTTTCGTTTATTATCAATCAATTGAAAGAAACTCTTAGTACCCGGGAGGAGGTTCTTCGGGAAGCGATCAAGGAGCGAGTGAAAGAGCAAGGCGGCAGATTGGTTGGCTGGGCAATCGGCGCCACCGTTGCCGGCCGGGTCATCAGCGGGGTCAATGCCGAGCTTGAGCGCATCAGCCCGGATAGTTCGGAGATGCGGGAAGCCTTCGATGAATGGGTTCGCCGGGAAATCGGCCGGCTGGAAACCGACCCTGAACGCGCCGCCGAACTCGGCCAGGCGCTCAAAGGCGTGGTGGCCCATGATACCGTGCGGGCCTGGGCCTGGGATGTCTGGTCCCGGTTGCGGCGGGCGCTGGAACAGGACGCCACCCGCCCGCATGGCCGCACCGTGCTGGTCATCGAAGACGCGCTGGCCAGCCTGGGCAACAGCCTGGCCACCGATGAAGGCGCGCGCGCGCGGGTAAATGCCGCGGTGCAAAGGGCCGCGATGAACATCCTGCCCGCCGCGCAGGCCGAGCTGGCAAAATTCATCGGCCGCGTCATCGGCCAGTGGGACGCCGCCACCATTACCGACAAGCTGGAGCTGCGCGTCGGCAAGGATTTGCAATATATCCGCGTCAACGGCACCCTTGTCGGCTTCGTCCTGGGCGCCGCCATTTACGGTTGTTTGCGGTTGGTCCAGTGATAAATCCCGCATAACTCGGCGCGAGGTGGTCCGGTGCTGTCTGAAATGAGATGCGCATGAACAATATCGGCAAGATATCTCCGCTGGCCCACCGGCATGTTTTTATCGGCGTGGATCACAAGGAGAGTGAAAGCCGCACCTGGAAAGTCGTCTGGCTTTGCGGCGCGATGATGATTCTGGAAATCGCCGGCGGCATCTGGTTCGGCTCCATCGCCTTGGTGGCGGACGGCTTGCATATGAGCACCCATGCCGGGGCGTTGCTGCTCGCGGCGCTGGCTTATTCGTTTGCCCGCAAGCACAAAGATGACCCGCGTTTTTCCTTTGGTACCGGCAAGCTCGGCGATCTCGCGGGCTTCACCAGCGCGATTATTCTGGCGATGATCGCGCTGCTGATCTTCTATGAAGCCGTGCGCCGGGTTTTCTCCCCGGTTCCCATTCACTTCGCCGAAGCCATTCCGATTGCCGGGCTTGGGCTTTGCGTGAACATCGCCAGCGCCTGGCTGCTAAGCGGTGGCAATCATCACGGGCATGGCCACGGGCACTCGCATGGCGCCGAGCATGATGAAAGCAGGCCGATCGAGACCGCAACCGGGCGCCTGGTGCTGGACGTGTTTGAAGACGGTGTGCCGCCGCGATTCCGGCTCTATGCCGATACGGCTGCGCTCCCAAACGCCCAGCAAGCGGTGATCGAAACCGTCCGGCCGGGCGGTTCGGCACAAGTTTTTTTGATGGCGGATAAGGGCGCCTATCTTGAATCGGTGGATGAAATTCCCGAACCCCACGCCTTTGCGGCGAATGTAAAAATCGGCGGGCAAGTCTCTCGCGTGATTTTTGCGGAGCACGAACATGCCGGCGCCGCCGATCGGGACAATAACATGCGCGCCGCGGTGGTGCATGTGGTGGCGGATGCGGCGGTGTCCGTGCTCGTCATTGTTGGGCTGATTCTGGCAAAGATTTTTTTCTGGCTTTGGATGGACCCGCTGGCCGGCATTATCGGCGCGTGCGTGATCGCCAACTGGGCCTATGGGTTGATCCGCGACACCGGCAGCATTCTACTGGATATGAACCCGGACCAGGACCTGGCGGAACAACTCCGGCAAACCATCGAGGCCGATGGCGATCAACTGGCCGATTTGCATCTTTGGCGCCTCGGCCCCGGCCATTTGGGCGCGATCATGTCCGTGGGAACGAAACGCGAGCGGGGTGCTGCATATTACAAGGCCAAACTCGCGCGCTTCCAATCGCTGTCTCATCTGACGGTCGAGGTTCAACCTATCGCGTGAGGGACCTGATGCGATGGGCTTCGCTCTACCCATCCTACTTTGCTGATTTTCAAGGATATTATTGAAGAAACCCTTATCAGTCCCAAACCACCAAAAAAATTAAATTCTTCCATGCATTTTTCGGGCCATTGATGACTGGTCATTAACGGAATCTGTTATACGACTATCTCATGGCACTTGGACCCCGTCTTGATCTTCGGCAATCACAGTCTTTGGTGATGACGCCGCAATTGCGGCAGGCGATCCAGTTGCTGCAATATTCGAATATCGAGGCCAATCAGTTCATCGAGGAGGAGCTGCTCAAAAACCCGCTGCTTTCGCATGCCGACACGCCCACGGCGGAGCCGGAAAACGGCTTTGGCCAAAGTGAACCGGCGGCCTTGCCCGATGGGATGGACTCGGCGGTTTTCGTGGATTCCGGGAATCTGCCCAGTTCGGCGGAGGCGCCGCTCGATATCGATATTTCCAACAGCTACGACGCCGGCAGTATCGCCGATGGCGGCTCGGTCTTCGGCTTTGGCAGCGGCAATGGCCAGAGCGATGGCGAGGATGACTGGAATATGATCGACAGTCTCAGCAGCGCCAAGCCGAATTTGCGGGAGCATCTGGAGCAGCAGGCCCGCCTTGCCTTCTCCAGCCGCGCCGATCTTGTCGTCGCCGCCAGCCTGATCGCCGGGCTGGACGAGGCAGGGCGTTTGGCGGAGCCGATGGATGGCATCGCGGCCACACTCGGCTTGCCGGTTGCGCAGATTGAAAGCGTTCACGCCCGGATGATGCGCTTTGATCCGACCGGCGTTTTTGCGCGAGACCTGCGCGAATGCCTGGAAGTGCAACTGGCCGAGAAGAACCGGCTGGACCCGGCAATGGCCGCCTTGCTCGCCAATCTCGACATACTTGCCCGCCGGGATATGCGCGGACTGATGGAAATCTGCGGAATCGATCTGGAGGATCTGGCGGGCATGATCGCGGAGATCAAGCGCCTCGACCCAAAACCCGGCGCGCAATATGAGATCGAGCCGCTGCGGCCCTTGATCCCGGACGTGCTGATGCGCCCGCTGCCGATTAGAGCCGCGGCCGTTGCGGGCGCCGAGCCCGTGTCGGACTGGTTGTTGGAGATCAACCCGGATACCATGCCGCGCCTGCTGATCCGGCGCGGCTTCCATGCTCGCATCACCACCTCGGCCTCCAAGGAGACCAAGGCGTTTTTGAGCGAGCATCTGCAGAGTGCCAGCTGGCTGGTGAAAGCCCTGGAATCGCGGGCGCAGACCATTTTGCGGGTCTCCGCGGAAATCGTCCGCCGGCAGGAAGGTTTCTTCAAGCACGGCGTCAGCCATCTGCGGCCGCTCACCTTGCGCGATATCGCCGCCGAGGTGGAGTTGCATGAAAGCACGGTGAGCCGCGTGACCTCCAACAAATC
This sequence comes from Alphaproteobacteria bacterium, assembly GCA_026225015.1. Taxonomy (GTDB): domain Bacteria; phylum Pseudomonadota; class Alphaproteobacteria; order Acetobacterales; family Acetobacteraceae; genus Acidocella. The sequence continues at coordinate 797 of JAMFRY010000320.1, read as the reverse complement.
CATCGCCACGCCGCGCGGCATTTTCGAGTTGAAATTCTTCTTCACCACGGCGCTGGGCGGCGCCAATGGCGATACCCACAGCGCCGAGGCGGTGCGGCATCGGGTGCAGACGCTGATCAGCGCGGAAAAACCTGCCACCATCCTTTCTGACGACGCGGTTGCAAAGATATTACAAAAAGAAGGCATAGACATTGCCCGCCGGACGGTGGCCAAGTACCGGGAGGCGTTGCGTATTCCCGGTTCGGCGCAACGTAAACGGGAAAAGTTGCCAGCCGGCTGAATTTGTGCTGGGCTGGCTTCCCGGCTGAAAACTGCCTGTTCAGGCTGGTTTTTGGATAATCTCCGGAAAATCCTCAACCAAGGGGAGGTGGCGAAATGCAACTCAAGGTTTCAGGAAAACAGGTCGAGTTATCGGATGCGCTGCGCGTTCATGTCTCCCAGCATCTGGATAACATTACCACCAAATATTTTGACCAGGCGCTGGAAGCCAATATCACCTTCAGCAAGGCCCGCAGCTTTTTCACCTGCGACATCAACCTGCATGCCGGACGCGGCGTAACCGTGCGCGGCGAGGGTGAGGCCGGCGACGCCCATGCCGCCTTCGACGACGCCGCCGAGCATATCGCCAAACGCCTGCGCCGCTATCGGCAGCGGGTGAACGATCATGGCCGCGAGGTGACCCCGCGCGCCAAGTCTGAACCGGGAAGGCAATATATCCTGCGCGATGAAGACCTCGCCCCTGAACCCGCCGTTACGAACGGTCATGCCGTTCACGACGAATTGCTGAGCGCCACCAT
>JAMFRY010000319.1 GCA_026225015.1 Alphaproteobacteria bacterium | reverse complement strand
GAGTTTTAGGCCAGAGTTTTAGGCCAGAGTTTTAGGTCTGAGTCGCGTCAGCGCGAACGCTGCCGGGGTTCACATCGAATGAGCTGATGAGCCTGGCGCCAATTATGCCACATATCAGGAGCCAAAATGGCAGATAGTTACAGCGCTGATGTTATTATTGTCGGTACCGGCGTGGTCGGCTGCACGGTCGCCGAGCAGGCGTTGGATGCCGGATTATCGGTTTTGATGCTTGAGGCTGGGCCACGGGTTGAACGTTGGCAGATCGTCGAGAATTTCAGAAACCTTCCACCCGGCCTGAAGGCGAGTTGGGATGCGGCATACCCACCGAAACCTTGGGCGCCGCATTTGGAAACGTATACAGACGCCTCGTCGGCAGAGTATCTGCAGCTGGAGGGTCCTGATGCGCTAGCCTACCGGCAGGGCTATGTACGTTACGCTGGTGGCGCCACCTGGCACTGGGCCGGAATCTGCTGGCGTCTGACACCGGAAGACATGAAACTAAAATCCAATTACGGTGTCGGGCGGGACTGGATATTCGACTATGATACCCTGGAGCCTTATTATACCCGCGCCGAATACGCACTGGGGGTCAGCGGTCCATCGGATCCCGCCTTGCAATGGCCCCCGATCCGCTCGAAGCCCTATCCCATGGGCAAACTGCCCTTTGGCCCCGGTGAGCAGCGGTTTACCGATGTCGCCGCCAAAATAGGACTGCAGAATCTTCCCGCGGCGCAGGCCCGCAACAGCGGCGTGTCCTATGACAACCGCCCGGCATGCTGCGGCAATAATAATTGCTTCCCGGTCTGCCCGATCGGCGCGAAATACGATGCGGCAACCGTCCTCCCGAAGATCGAGGCCAAAGGGGGCGTCATCATCGCCAATGCCGTTGTCTACCGGGTCGAGACAGGTTCAAAAAATACCGTTCAGGGGGTGCATTTTTTCGATCCGGATAAGGTCTCGCATAGGGTCATCGGAAAGGTTTTCGTGATTGCCTGCAACGGCATTGAAACACCAAAAATCCTGCTATTGTCAAAAGACGAAAAAAACCCGAATGGCATCGCAAACAGCTCCGACCAGGTCGGCCGCAACATGATGGACCAGCCGAAAATATCATCCCAGATCACGATGGCGGAGCCACTATGGACGGGGGTAGGGCCCGTGCAAAGCAGCAGCATCATGAATACGTCGCAAGGGGACTTCCGAAGCGTCCACAGCGGCGCGCTGTTCCGGATGGAAAATGCCGCGCGAAGCCGGGTTGGCGGATTGGCGGCCTTGAAGAAGGGGCTGGTTGGCAAAGCTCTGGATACCGAAATAAGGCGGCTTGCCGCTTGCACCGCCACGCTGACCATCGAGCATGAGCTGATACCCTTGCCGTATAACCGCCTCACGCTTTCCCCGAAGAAAGATTGGCTCGGCCTAAATAAGCCAAACATCTACTATAATGTGAGCGATTACGTGCGGCGCAGCACCGCGACATACACCTTGCCCATTTTGAAACAATTGATGGCCGGGCTGGGTACCACGGCTAGCCAGGTCAACACGTTCTACACGCATAGCGACCATATAATGGGAGGGTGCATAATGGGGGCCGACCCATCCACATCGGTCGTGGATGCCGACTTCCGCGCCCACGACCATGATAATTTGTTTTTACCGGGAGGTGGCGCAATGACGACCGGTGGAAGCGGCAACTCTACGCTTACCATGGTGGCTCTGGCAATGAAGGCAAGTGACGCGATCGTTGAACAGCTAAAGGCGAGTTGATCATGACGTCCCTGACCCGCCGCCTCGCTATCGCATTCCCGCTCCTTATCGCGAGCGCAATCCCGATGGTTTGCCACGCCGCCGATGCCGGCGGCACTGCCAGCGCATCGGCGCAACGCGGCGCTTACATCGCGGTCGCATCTGATTGCGCGGCGTGCCATACGGCGCCCGGCGGACGACCATTCGCGGGTGGTTTGCCGATCTCCTCACCCGTCGGCACCATCTATTCGACCAATATCACGCCATCGGTGAGTGCTGGTATTGGCGACTATACCGAGGCGGAGTTTGCCAAAGCCATTCGTAAAGGAATTCGAAAAGATGGCGAGAATCTCTACCCCGCCATGCCATATACGTCGTACCGGTTACTCACCGATGCTGACGTCCATGATCTCTACAATTATTTTCTGCTTGGCGTTGCACCGGTAAACGTCGCGCCACAGCCTACGGCGCTGCCTTTCCCGCTGAATATTCGCCTGTCGATGATGGCCTGGAATCTGCTGTTTTTGTCCAGCGGCAGTTTCCAGGTAAATCCCGATCAGACGGCGGATTGGAACCGGGGGAAGTACCTTGTTGACGGCCCGGCGCATTGCGGCGAATGCCATACGCCACGGGGCTTGCTGATGCAGGTGCAATCGGGGCGGTATTTGGGCGGCGGCCAGGTAGGCCCGTGGTTTGCTCCGAACATCACGTCCGATGCTGTAAGCGGCATTGGCAGCTGGACCAAACAGGAAATTGTGCAGTTCCTCCGCACAGGATCGCTCCCCGACAAGGCCCGTGCCGGGGGCAGCATGGGCGAGGCGGTCGAACACAGCTTTCAATACCTTACGCCGGCTGATCTTAACTCAATTGCAACGTATATGGCAACGGTTTCCCCCATCCATGATGCGGCTGATAGCATGCCGAGGTTTGACCTCGGAGCGCCTGGTTCTGCCGTCGCAACGCTGCGCGGAGAAAATACGGTTGGCTCGGATACAGATGCGTCTCCTACCGGCGCGGAATTATATTCCGGCAATTGCGCATCTTGCCATTCCGCTTTCGGTCAGGGCAGCAAGGACAATTATTACCCGAGCCTTTTCCACAACTCGGTAACCGGCGCCGATGAGCCAAGCAACCTTATCGCCACAATACTTTTCGGAGTGCACCGCACAACTACGACTGGTGAAGCATACATGCCGGGGTTTGGCGGACAGAAATCCGACCCAAATCAGCTCAGCAACTCTGAAATTGCTTTACTCGCGAGCTATGTTTTCCAACAATATGGCTATAGCCAATCCGTTTCGGAGAGCGATGTTGCCGTGATACGCCAAGGCGGTCCGACTTCCCAGATTTTGTTGCTTGCACGTATCGGAGCTGCGGCTGCGGGAGCTGCAGTTGTCCTGCTCTTATTGTTTTTTCTGTTCCGAGGCCGGGGTAAACGAAGCGCGGCGTAGCAAGGCAATTGGTCATTGCGGATTTCGCTTCGTGGCGTAGCTACGGTGGCACCTCTTTTTTGAAAAAAAGAAGTAGGAAAATTTTTGCCTTTAGTCCCCAGCATTGCAGCATCCGGGTGCTAAAGTAACCAAAAGTCTTTTGCGCCGCCTTGTTTTCAAAAAAAAGCGGCTTCTTCTCTCGAAGCATGTCACGCTCTCGGCGCGGCGGCTCTGGCAAGTCGGTCGTTGATGGCAAGGCCCAAGCCCATGGCAGGGATCGGCATCGCGGCAATCCAGCGAAGGTTTTTAGCCGGGGCGTTGGCGTCCAACCAGTGCAGCCCTTCGAAGAGGCGGGAGGCGGCTTCGGCAAGGTTTTCGGAAACCGAGAGTTGAAAGCTGAGCACCGCGGGCGGAGCGGGACCGAAGGCGAGCAAGGCTTCATCGGGTTCGGTAGCGGTGGCGTTCATGCGGAGCGGCAGGAGGGGGGCGTAATGCGAGAGCAGCAGGCCGGGGGAGCGCAGGGTTCGGCTGGCTTCGGCTTCCTGTGGCACAATCTGCCGGCCGATCGGGCCAATGGCGGATTCCAAGGCTTCAACGCTGATCCCGCCGGGGCGCAGCAATACGGGGCTGGGGCCGGAGAGGTCCAGCACCGTGGATTCAACGCCGACGCGGCACGGGCCGGAATCGAGGATCGCGGCGATCCGGCCGCCGAGTTGCGAGCGGACATGCGCGGCGGTGGTGGGGCTGATGCGGCCGGAACGGTTGGCGGAAGGCGCGGCAACGGGGCTTTGCGCCGCCTCGATCAGCGCCAACGCGATGGGGTGGGATGGAATTCTGACAGCAAGGGTTGCGAGCCCGGCCCCGGCAAGCTGCGCCACCGGGCAACCCGGGCGGCGGGGCAGCACCAAGGTGAGCGGGCCTGGCCAGAAGCGGGCGGCGAGGACCATTGCAACGCCCGGCGCGGTCACATGCGCAAACACGTCCTCGACACTGGCATAGTGGCAGATCAGCGGGTTGAAATGCGGGCGCCCCTTGGCTTCGAAAATCGCGGCGACCGCTTGCGGATTGGCAGCGTCGGCGCCCAGACCATAGACCGTCTCGGTCCCGAACGCGACCAGTTTTCCGGCACGCAGCAACTCGGCCGCATAAGGAATATCGGCTGGCGTCAACAGCTCAGTCATTCACGCTTCACCAAAGCCCGGAATCATAAAGTCTTTTTGCTTCTTTTTCTTCAGAAAAAGAAGCGCTTGCATTCCTTAAGCCATATTTTCCGGAACTTCGTCGGAGATTACGCTGAAACTGTTCAGAACGCTGGGGCCATAGACGGTTGAAATGGCGACGTCGCAGGCGTCACGGCCGCGGCCGATCAGCACGCGGCCGATGCGCGGCCGGTTATGCCTGGCGTCGAAGGTGTGCCACTGGCCGCCGATGTAGGCCTCGAACCAGGCGCTGAAATCCATCGGCGCCGGGTCTCTGGGCACGCCGATATCGCCGAGATAACCCGTGCAATAGCGCGCGGGAATATTCATGCAGCGGCACAGCGTGACGGCGAGATGGGCAAAATCCCGGCAGACGCCGACGCGTTCCAGATAGCCCTCCCAGGCGGTGCGGGTGTTGCGTGCATGTGGGTAGCCGAAGCTGATATGATGATACACGAAGTTGCAAATCGCCTGGACGCGGCCCCAGCCATTCGCCGGGATATTGAAATTTGCCCAGGCGACTTCCATCAATTTATCGGTCTCGCAATACCGGCTGCCGAGCAGAAACTGCATGCACTCCTCCGGCAGCGCCGATATGTCGTGCTGAATGGCGCTCGGATCGGCGATGTCGAGGGTACCGGGATCGGCGATGAGCGCGTTTGTTCTAAAGCGTATCGGACCTGGCGGGGCGGTGAGCCGGATACAGAGATTGCCGAAGGAATCATGATATTGCGTGAAGGGCACAGCCGGTTCGGTAACGAGGATATCGGGCACCAGGATATCCGCTACGCGGGAGTGGTGGATGTTCAGCAACAACAGCATCGGCGTGGCTTGCGGATGGGTCATGGTAATATCGTAACCCAGCCTGATCTTCATCGGAAAATTCTCCTACTACGCGTGGAGCTATGTTGTGGGCTGACCCATCCTCGTTTGCAAATGCAGGCGTTGGAAAAAAGCAGTTCGTGGCAGCATTTTAATGTCACATTAAAAATTTTTGCAGGTTCGAACGTAGGTTTTTAGAAGTTCCGTGGTGCTCCGCGGGCTCCAGCAGGGGTTGGCGTTGAAGCTCGCCAGCATCGAGCTGGTGGTTTGTTTGCTGGCATCGTCGCCGCGGAGCAATGCAAGGATGACGGTTTTTTCACCGGAGAAGTCCGGCTGCGCGCCTGGTTTGATGAGTTCGATCCGCATACGATCAGGCGCCGCGGCGATGAAGGGGCCGGGGATGCCGACGCCGTCATTTCCGTAAGGCAACAACACCAGCGCGGCGGACATGTCAAGGCGAGCGGCTTGCCGTGCCGCGAAACCCTGCTTTTGCATCGTAGACGGCGCAAAAATAAGGCCAATGATGCCGCAAGCCTGAACGCCCAGGAGCAGATATCGCCAGGCGGGCGGCAGAGTCTGGGCGAGCAGGAGTGCCAGATACGGGATGGCGAAGGCGAGGTAGCGAATTTCTATCGGCGTGTTGTTGAAAATCAGGCCCAGGGCGAGCAGGCCGACCGGGAGGCTCATCACGTTCAACGCCAAGAGTGCAAGTCTTGGTTCCCAGTTTTTCACGATGAAGCCTGCGCAGATCACGATGAGGCTCGCCAGCAAAGCTGCTACGATCCCCCCGGCGCGGCCGGCATAGATGGGCAAGCCGCCGAAGATAGCTGCGCCGAAATCCTTGGCGAGCAGCAGGATGGCGTGGCTCAAGGCAAATTGCTGAAACTGGCCGATGCGAGAATGTTGCTGTGCATGAAAAAAATAAAGCAATGCAGGAAGAAACATGGCCAAGCCCAGCGCCGCCGGCAAGAGTCGCCGCCTCCGGCGATTGAGGCAAGTCCAGAGCAACGCGGCTAAGCCGACGAAGACGGCCAGATAATTGCTAAAAGCGGCCGCGCCGAAGGCAAGTCCGGCGGCGAAACCCAGGCTGGCTTTGCGCCGGCGGCTGCGGTCCGCCAAGAGCATCAACGCGATGCCGAGGAGATCCAGCGCCTGAGCCAAAGTGAAGCCGCGGGCGACGATGCCGGTATAGGCGAATCCGTAGCTGAACAGCGCCAGGAGCATGGCGGCTGACGCGGGGATTTCCGTCAGCGCCGCCACCCAGGCGATACTTGCCAAGGAAATGAGCGAGAGCAGCACCGAGAGCAGCCGCGCCGCAAACCAGCCTTGCCCCACCCAGCATTGACCGGCCAAACGCCGCCAGTACTCCAGGAGCCAGAAATAGAGGGGCGGATGCACGTCGCCGTTTCGAAGGGCGGCGGCGATGGCGGTCAAAGACGCATCGCCCGTGTAGAAAGGCCTGACATCTTCCGGCTGGAAAACGCCTACCGGCCAGGCCGGCCGAGCATCGCCGGCGGCGAGAAAAATCGAATAGGCCTCGTCATATTCCGGGGCTCGCAGCCACGCGCCGCATCCCAGGATCAGCAAGGCTGCAAGCAGAATCGTTCCGATACGCATACAACCTGTGATAGTATACACGCGCTATGGTTGCAATGCCAACGCGGTTGAGGCGCGTCGTTACGATTGCCCCGGCGGCTGTTGCGGATATGACGCGCCTTTGGCGTATTTTCTTGAGACACCGCGTTTCAGGCTAGGCAAAATAAACGCGTTCCCGTTAACCTATCCTCATCATGACTTGCGCCAAACTCAACCGAGTACATCCAACCATGTGGGGCCAAAGCTTTGGCACCGCAGGGGTGTTGCGCGTGACGTGATGGCTGATCGAGCCTGACCAACTGCCGCAAACCCCACCGATCCGGCGGGGTTTTTCTTGGGCCAATGCTCCGCCAGACCAGACCGGCCCGCAGGAGCGACTACCGTGTGGCTAGCTTTCATACCTTTGATCCTGTTCGTGCTGGTGGCGTTGACCGGCATTGCCGTGAGGATGTTGGTGGAACAGGATGAGCGGCAACGCAGCCTGCGGCGTTCGGTGCCTCCGCGCCAAGTGTTCCGGCCGGTGCTCATCAAGGGCGGCAAGCCGCCGGCCGAAGTTGAACAGCTTTCGGAATCCAAAACCGCCTGAGGCCAAAACCGCCGGAGAAAAACAGCCGGAGAAAAACCGCCGGAGAAAAGCGCTTAAGCGATTGGGTTGCCTGCGCATTCCCGCCGACGCCTTTCCAACGGCCTAGTGAGTCATAGTTGGCGCGCGCCGCCCACCAACCCGCGCGCAGTACCCAGCGTCATGAATGACGCTGGGTACTAGAGTCGTATGGGCGATTGGCTGTTCGATTGCTGCTCGTAATGTTGCCATGCCTTTAATACGCGAGTTGGTGGAAATTCCTGATACCCTGGGTTGCACGACGACACAAAGGTAAGCTAATGAAGGGTTCGTGCCGCTGCCGGCGCGGCTGAACTTGGCGCCTTTTGCGGCGTGACGTTTCATTCTCGGTACCTCCCTCCTACAGTTTGGAGAGTCCATGTTGCAAGACGTCTTGTTGCTTCCGGCGCCGGGCAGCGCGTTTCTCGATGGGATACTGCAAATCGCGGATAAGGGCGTCATCATCCGGGATGCCAGCGAGAAAATCATTTACTGTAACCCAAGCGCCGAACGTATTCTCGGCGCATCTGCTGACAGGATTCTCGGGCGTTACAACCTTGATGTCGAGCCGGCCACCATCCACGAGGACGGCTCGCCTTTCCCGGCCGACGACTATCCCATAAAGCGCACCCTTAAAACCGGAGAGCCGTGTAGCGGGGTTGTCATGGGCCTCGATTGGGGCCCGAACGCGCCGCGCACTTGGCTCAGCATCAATTCCGCAATCATCCCGCCCACCGCCGGGGAACCGGTGAGGGCGTTCTCAATATTCGCGGATATTTCGCGGCATGTCGAAGCCAAGCGGCAATTGAGCGAAGTGGCGGCGGCCCTGCAACAAACCAACTGTGCTTTGCTGAAGACGCAAACCATGATGCGGAATCTTATGCAGACGATACCTGATCAGGTCTGGCTGAAAGATCCCGATGGTGTGTATATTTTCTGCAATTCCGCCCTGGCAAGACTGTTTGCCGTCACTCAATCCGAAGTGGTTGGAAAGACCGACGATCACTTCTCGCCACCCGCCCAAGCGGAGAAATTTCGGCAGCGCGACCAGGAGGCGGCGCGCAGCGGCAAGCCTCTGATTACCGAGGAGACGGTCTGCTTCCTGCAAAATCCGCAGCCTGCGGTGCTGGAAACCGTGCGCGCGCCGATGCACGATGAGGATGGCCAGTTCATCGGAGTTCTGGGTATTGCGCGAGACGTAACCGAACGCCGCGAGCTACAGGAGAAACTGCGGCAGTCGAATTCGGAGTTAAAGGAACTCACGGAGGAGCTGCAGTCCCTGGTTCGCACCGATTCATTATCCGGGCTGCCGAATCGCAGGGCTTTCGAGGAGGCGATCGGCCGGAATTTCCGGCGCTTCAAGCGCAGCGGCGCGGTATCCTCGGTGCTGATGATCGATATCGACCACTTCAAGCGCGTGAATGACCGTTACGGGCATAACGCCGGAGACGCCGCGCTGATCGTCATCGCCGATGCGTTCCGGGCCAATTGCCGGGCAGCCGATACGGCGGCGCGGCTGGGCGGCGAAGAGTTTGCCCTGCTCCTCCCCGATACCCCCATGAACGCCGCCCTCCTGATCGCAGAACGGTTGCGCGACGAAGTACAGAGGGCCGAGGTGAGTCTGGATTCGATCCGGTTCAGCGTGACAATCAGCATCGGGGTTTCGTCATTCCTTCCGCCGGACGATGAATGGCCCCAAGTCCTAGGCCGCGCCGATGCAGCGATGTATGCGGCGAAGGCGGCCGGCCGGAACAGGGTTTGCGATGACCGGCACGTAGGATGGGCTGAGGAGGCAAAGATTCCAGCAAAGCGCAGCTATGTTGGAAAGCCTCCGGAGGGTGAGCCGCAGGGCAAGCCCATCGAAACACCAGCAGTGATGGGTTTTTTTAACCCAACAGCCGGCCGATGACACGGGCGGTGTAGTCCACCACCGGGATGATGCGGCCGTAATTAATTCTGGTGGGACCAATGACGCCGATGGCGCCGACGATGCGGTCCTGCGCGTTGCGGGCCGGGGCGACAATCATGGAGACGCCGGCGGCGCCGAACAGGCCGGATTCGGCGCCGATGAAAATGCGCACACCATCCGAGGTCTCGGCGAGGTCGAGCAGGCGGAGCATGGTTTCCTCGTTTTCCAGGCGCTCGAACAGGGATTGGATGGAGCTGAGCTTTTCGAGCTGATCGACATCGGCCAGCAACCGGCTCTGGCCGCGCAGGATCAAGGAGCCACCGCGGCCTTGCGCCGACCAGGTGGCCAGGCCGGCTTCGATGACGCTATTGGTGAGCGTATCCAGCGCGGTACGATCGGCGCTGATATCGGTGGCGACCCGCCTGCGCAGTTCGGCCAGCGTGAGACCGGAGAACTGCGCGTTCAGATAGTTGCTGGCCTGCTGCAAGGCGGAAGGGGCGAAGCCCGGCGGAAGTTCGAGGATGCGGTTTTCGACCTGGCCGTCGGCCGAGACCAGCACCACCAACGCGCGGCCGGGACTCAAAGAGACGAATTCGATATGCTTGACCGGCCCGTCGCCTTTGGGGGCGAGCACCAGGCCGGCGGCGGCGGAGAGGCCGGAGAGCATCAGGCTCGCCTGCGCCAGTGTTTCCTGCAAGGATCGGCCGGTCTGGACCAGCGCCTTGTTAATGGTGTTGCGCTCGTCCTCGGAGAGTTCGCCGAATTGCAGCAAGCCGTCCACGAACAGGCGCAGGCCGCGGTCGGTCGGCAGCCGGCCAGCGGAAGTGTGGGGGGAGAACAGCAGCCCGGCATCGGTGAGATCGGCCATTACATTGCGGATGGTGGCCGGCGAGAGGTTGAGCGGCAGTAGGCGCGAGAGCGTGCGGCTGCCCATCGGCTCGCCGGTCTCGACATATTGCTCGACGATTTCCCGCAATACCGCGGCGGAACGCAGGTCGAGCCCGGGGGGCAAACGCGGCATTGGGCGGGCGGCGGGCCGGGCTGCGTTCGGCCGGGCCGCGTTCGGCTTGTGGCTATGGTCCATGCGGCCAACCTCGCGTAATAGGCCTCCATACGCAAGAAAATTAGAGGATTGCAGGTATGACGCGGCCATCGGGACGGAATTTCGACGCCTTGCGCGGCGTCAGCATCACCACGGGGTTTTCACATCACGCGGAAGGCTCGGCGCTGATCAAGATGGGTGGCACCGAGGTGCTATGTACCGCCAGCATCGAGGGCAAGGTGCCGCCATTCATGCGGGGCCAGGGTGAAGGCTGGGTGACTGCGGAGTATGGCATGCTGCCGCGCGCCACCCATACCCGCGGCGACCGGGAGGCGGCGCGCGGCAAGCAATCGGGCCGGACGCAGGAGATCCAAAGGCTGATCGGGCGCTCGCTTCGGGCGGTGGTGGACCGCAAGAAGCTGGGTGAGCTGACGATCACGCTGGATTGCGACGTATTGAACGCCGATGGCGGAACCCGCTGCGCCAGCATCACCGGCGCCTATGTGGCGCTGGCCCTGGCAATTCGGCATTTGCAGGCCAATAACGTCATCAAAACGAATCCGCTCATCACTCAGGTGGCGGCGGTGTCCTGCGGGATTTATCAGGGCGCGCCGGTGCTGGATCTGGATTATGCGGAGGATTCGGCGGCCGATGCCGACGGCAATTTCATCCTGACCGCAAGCGGCGGCATTGTGGAAATTCAGGCCACGGCCGAAAAAGCGACCTTCGACGATACGGAATTCGCCGCCCTGCTCGGCTTGGCGAGAACCGGGACCGCGCAATTATTTGCCGCCCAACGCGCTGTTTTAGAAGGTTGATTCTTCGCTCCCCATTACCTTGGCCCATTGCACTTGAACTGGTTTTTGGGCCAAAGGCTTGTGACGTATCGATGACGGTTGAGGGTGGAAATATGGCGGAGGCTTATGGCGCGGCGACGAAACCGTTTGGAATCGGGCAGCGCGGATCGAGCAGTCTGGGTCCGAAAAAACCGATGGATGCCCATGCGGTCCGCAAGGCCTACCGGCGCTGGGCCGGATTTTACGATTTCGGCTTCGGCCTGATCTCCGCTTCGGCGCGGCGCGAGGCGGTGCAGGCGGTCAATCGCTCGGAGGGCGAGAACGTGCTGGAAGTCGGTGTGGGAACCGGATTGGCCCTGCCGCTCTATGCGGCGGATAAGCGGGTCACGGGCATCGATCTTTCCGCGCCGATGCTCGAGCAGGCGCGCGAGCGGGTGGCCGAATCCGGTTTGCAGAATATCGAGGCCTTGCTGGAAATGGACGCGCAGGCCACGGGTTTTGCCGATAACCAGTTCGACATCGCGGTGGCCATGTTCGTGGCGAGCGTGGTGCCGAACCCGCAAATGCTGGTGGCCGAGTTGAAGCGGGTGGTAAAGCCCGGCGGCACGATTCTGTTCGTCAATCATTTCGCCGCGGAGCGCGGGCCGGTCTGGTGGGTAGAGCGGGCGATGGCGCCGGCATCCGCGCTGCTCGGCTGGCACCCGGATTTTCGCATCGGCCACATGTTCGGGCAGGCCGACCTTGCGGCGATGCGCGTCATCCCGATGCGGCCGCTCGGATTATTCGCCCTGGTCGAGATGAAAGCCTTTTAATCTGAACGCCTTAATGCTGCCATAGCTCCGTCGTGAATGGGCATCACGCCTTGTTTGGCGAAGACGCAATCCCATTTCATTTCACAGCGGAGACATCATGTTTCCGGTTCAAGGACAACGAATATGACCATGGTAACGCCCTCACGGTTGGCGGGCAGTTTGTTTTTGGCCGCCGTACTTGCCGCGGCGCCGTTGGCCGCCAAAGCTGACTGGCATGGTGGCGGTGACTGGCATGGCGGCGGAGGCGGCTGGCATGGCGGTGGTGATCGTGACCGTGGCGGCGGTTCGTTTCTCGGCGGTACGCTGCTTGGATTAGGGCTTGGCGCCGTGGTTGGCGGCGCCTTGGCCCCGCGTTATGCGGCGCCCCCGCCGGTCTATTATGCGCCGCCACCGCCAGTTTATTATGCACCGCCGCCGCCGGTTTATTACGCGCCGCCCCCGCCGGTCTATTACGCGCCGCCGCCTGGTTATTAAGCAGGGGCTATTAAGCCGGGTGGCCACGCGGACGCGGCTTCGGGGCGCCTGCAAAATGTTTGAACTTAGGAGGGATTGATGAGAATTTATTCGCAAGCTCGAGCAGCTGCGGTCCTGGCGATGTTTACCCTGCCGATTGGCGCATTTGCTCAAAGCGCGCCGTCGGCCAAGACGCATGGCGGGTCGAGTGAAAGCGCCCTGCTTAAAGGCGAATCGAAAAACGTCGATGCGCATATCGCAGCGCTATATACCCAGCTGCAGATCACTGCCGCCGAGCAGGCGCAATGGGCGGCCTTCGCCCAGGTGATGCGCGACAATGCGGCGCAGATGAGCGCAGCCTTCGCGCAGCGCGGCCAGACATTCGAGACGATGACGGCCGTGCAGGATCTACAGTCATACGCGCAGATCGCGCAGGTGCAGTCAGCCAATATGCAGAAGCTGGCGGCGGCGTTCCAGACGCTTTATGCAAGCTTCCCCGCCGCCCAGCAGAAGCTGGCGGATAAGGTGTTCCGGCCCAAGCCTGTCCGCCAATAGGGCGACGCCCAAGGGAAATTGTGCCCGAATCCACGACCTCGCCAATCGACGATAAACCCCGCGCCGAAGCTAAGCTGGAGCGCGGGCGTCCCGCCCGCACAAGCCTTGGCGCAGTCGCGATTCCGCCGGTGAGAGGGCGGGCGAGACGCCCGCGCTCCCAAGCTAAGGCCCCAAGGACTCCCATCGCTTGATCTTCTGAGGCCGGCCTTATATCAGGTTGCTGGCGAGACGGATAAACGGTCTCGCCAAGCAGCAAGGTTATGGGATGAAGCAACGAATTGGGTGGCTGTTTTGCGCGGCTCTGCTGCTTCTGGTGGCGGGCCATCCGGCGTTGGCCCAAACTTCACCTGATCCACTGGCGGCGGCCGATACCTATGTGAACGCGCCGAAGCCGTGGCAGATGTGGTTTCCGCAGGCCGGCAGCCCGATGCAGGCGCAGATCGACTGGCTGATGAAATACGTGCTGTGGATCATGACCGGCGTGGTCGGGTTCGTCGGCGTGCTGATGGCCTATGTGTTCATCCGCTTCAACGCCAAGGCCAACAAGGTCCCCAGCCATCTGACCCATAACACCTTGGTCGAAGTAATCTGGCTGGTGGTCCCCACGATATTGCTGGCAATCATCATCGGGCCGTCGATCAGCCTGATCTGGTACGAGGGCGATGACAGCAACCCTTATATGACCGTCACGGTCACCGGCCATCAATGGTACTGGGAATATAGCTACCAATCCGTGCCGGGCCTGGATTACACCAGCTATATGATTCCGGATAACCAGCTTCAGCCCGGCCAAATCCGCCGTTTGAGCGTCGATCATCCGCTGGTGCTGCCGATCGGCGAAAAGATCAAATTCGACATCACCAGCGCCGACGTGCTGCACGGCTTCTACCTGCCGTCTCTGGGCGTGCAGAAATACGCGATCCCGGGATCCGTGCAGACCAGTTGGACGTTGATTCCCAAAGCGGGTACCTATTTCGGGCAGTGCAACCAGATTTGCGGCATCAATCACGACGCCATGCCGATCGAAATCAAGGCGGTGCCGCTGGCCGATTACCTGGCCTGGACCAAGCTCGCGGCGGCGAACTACACGGAAAATACGCCGGCCCAAAATCCGGTCTCCTCGCCGGCGCCGGTTAATCAGTTTGCGGAAGCCCAATCTGCGGAAGCATCAAGATAAGGAGCGAGAACCCAATGTCGTTCACCGCGCACGATCCGCACGAAGTCGCCGCCCATGACGAGCATGGCCATGCCAGCCCGAGCTTCGTCCGGCGCTGGCTGATGAGTACCAATCATAAGGATATCGGCACGCTCTACATCACCTCGGCGGTGATCGGCGGCAGCGTCGGCGGCATGCTGTCGATGATCATGCGGGCGCAGTTGATGTATCCGCATAGCCATATCGTGAGCAGCGGCGCGGAGTGGAACGCCATCATCACGGCGCATGGGCTGCTGATGATCTTCTGGATGGTGATGCCGGCGCTGATCGGCGGCATGGGAAACTGGTTCGTGCCGATGATGATCGGCGCGCCGGATATGGCCTTTCCCCGGCTGAACAATATGAGCTTCTGGTTTCTCGCGGCCGGCTTCGTGTTCATCATGCTGGGGCTGACTTTGGGCGAGGGCACCGGCGCCGGCTGGACCTTGTATCCGCCGCTGGACAACGCGCAGTATTCGCCGGGCATCGCCACCGATTTCTCGCTGTTCTCCCTCCATCTGGCCGGAATTTCGTCGCTTTTGGGCGCCATCAATTTCATCGCGACGATTCTGAACATGCGGGCACCTGGCATGACCATGTTCAAGATGCCGCTGTTTTGCTGGTCGATCCTGGTGACGGCGTTTCTGCTGCTGCTGGCCATTCCCGTGCTGGCAGGCGCCGTGACCATGCTGATCATGGACCGCAATTTCGGAACCTCTTTCTTCGAGCCCGCCGGCGGCGGCGATCCAGTGCTGTTCCAGCATCTGTTCTGGTTCTTTGGCCATCCGGAAGTGTATATCATGATCCTGCCGGCCTTCGGCGTGAT
>JAMFRY010000318.1 GCA_026225015.1 Alphaproteobacteria bacterium | reverse complement strand
GTCTATTCCGGCCGGCCGCGCGCGGAAATTTTGCAGACCAGTCCGGTTTTTCTGAAGGACCTTGGCCTAATCGCGGCGTTATCCACCAATCGCGGCAACGGAGTCGCGGCGATGGCTGAACGGATTCAGGCCATCGCCAGGCAGTAATCCCGCAATAGTTACTGTGAAAGGCGGTGGCGGTTGGCGCGAACCGTGGTGCGATAATGTTTGATAATTTTCTCGGCACCCATATCGGCATGACCGCCAAGGGCCGCGGTGAACATCATATGCCCGCTATCGACCATGGCCTGGACCTTCTCGGTGACCATCAACTCAGCTTCGCGCCCGCCATCCGGTGTGCCCAGAGCGAGTTTCGTCAGCCTTAAAGCAATAACCTGTTGCGATTCGATCGCCAGCATCGTGCCTTGCATCGCCATCGCCGCCCAATTGCCAAAGCCCGTGTTTGATTTGCTCATCATGGTATCCTTACTTGTAGTCATCATATAGGGTGGTATCCCGGGAAACCTAGACGCCTATCATTAAGGCTTTATATCAATGGTTGCCGTTGCCAACCCTGTCGGTGATCGCGAAAATCAGCCCGAGCAAGGCAAAAACCACCACAATCACTACCTGCCAGCCGAAAGCGCTATCTGCGCGCGCGCCTTCCAAAAAATCTCCGAGAAGATGTACTGCCGCAATTACGGTGATGGAGCCGAGGATTTTGAGCTTCAGGCCGCTGAAATCGATCTTGCTCAGCCATTCCGGCCGGTTATCGTTTTCGGCAAGATGAACGCGGGAGACGAAGTTTTCGTAGCCGGACAAAATCACCAGCACGACGAGATTTGCCGACAGGGATAGATCGATGAGCGAGAGCGTGAGGAAAATGAGGTCCTTTTCCGACATTTGCAGGAGACTCGGCAGCGCGTGCGCCAGTTCTAACAGGAAATACAGTACCAGCATGCCCAGCAGCAAAATCATCGCAAGATAAACCGGCACCAGCAGCCAGCGCGCGGAGAAAAGAATCCCTTCGATGAGGGTTATGACGCGCTTCATGCGCGGCCTCGATCATGCTCGCTTTTATTCAAATTTGCCTGACTTTGGAAATCCGTTTGGCGGCAGGCGGCCGGTCTGGGCGCGGCTTCCCAGCCAATCGGTCAATTTGGTCTCCGTGCGGGTCTTGTCGCCAAGTCTCCAGGTGAGGCCGGCGGAAAGGTTGAACACCCTGATGTCGGCCATGTTGCCATCCTTGTATTTTTGCAAGGTTACGCCAGAACCTTTCGCCATTTCAGGCACTTCGGCAAGCGGAAAGATCAGCAGCTTGCGGTTCTGGCCGATAATGGCGACATGATCCCCTCTGGCCGGAACGCACCGCGCCAGTTCCTCAGCCGGCTTGAGGTTAAGGACTTGTTTGCCGGCGCGACGCTCGGAGGCGAGTTCGGCGCCGGAGATCACAAATCCCCGGCCTGCGCTGGCGGCGATGAGGTAGTTGGTGGTTTCGGGGATGAACAGGTCGACGATGCCGTCTTCATTGGCCAGATCGATCAGCAGGCGGATCGCCTGGCCATCGCCGCGGCCGCGCGGCAGGTCGGAGGCTTTCAGCGTATAAACGCGGCCGTTGGTGGCGAGCAAAGCCAGTTTATCGGTGGATAGGCAGCGGATGAGATGGTCAAGATGGTCGCCCTCCTTGAATTTCAGCTCCGCATCATCGGCGAAATGGCCCTTCTGGGCGCGTATCCAGCCTTTTTTGGAAAGGATGACGGTGATGGGCTCGCGTTCCACAAAGGCGTCGGCGGTGATTTCCAGCACGGGCGCGGCGGCGCTGATCTGCGTGCGCCGCGCGCCGAGCGGGCCGGCGCCGATCTTGCCTTGGATTTCGGCGATTTCGGCCTCGATTTTCTCCCAGCGTTTTTTTGGGTCTTTCAGAAGCACCTGGAGCGATTTCTGCTCGGCGGAGAGTTTTTTGTGCTCCTGGCGGATTTCCATCTCCTCCAGCCGGCGCAGGCTGCGCAGGCGCATGTTGAGAATCGCCTCAGCCTGATTTTCGGTCAGGGTAAAGGCTTTGATCAGCTTCGGCTTGGGTTCGTCCTCGCTGCGGATGATCCGGATGACTTCATCGAGGTTGAGAAATACCGCGAGATAGCCTTCCAGAATTTCCAGCCGCCGGACGATGGCGTCCAGCCGATGGTTCGAGCGGCGCAGCAGAACTTCATGGCGATGGTCGAGCCAGGCGCGCAATATGTCCTTCAGCCCCATCACGCGCGGGGTGCGGGTTGCGTCCAGCACGTTCATGTTCATGGGGAAGCGCGATTCCAGCGTGGTGGCCTTGAACATTGAGGCCATCAGCATTTCGGGATCGACGCCGCGCGATTTGGGCTCCAGCACGATGCGGATTTTCTCATCCGATTCGTCGCGGATATCGGCCAGGAAGGGAAGTTTCTTCTCCAGCAGCAGCGCCGCAACCTGCTCGATGAGCCGGGATTTCTGCACCTGATAGGGGATTTCGGTAACAACAATCACCCAGGTGCCGTGTTTTTGCTCTTCCCGCGCCCAGCGGGCACGGACACGCAAGGAGCCGCGGCCGGTCTCGTAGGCCAGACGCAGGGTTTCCGCATCCTCCACCAACTCGCCGCCGGTGGGAAAGTCCGGCCCGGGCATGTAATGCAGCAGGGCAGCGGTGTCGGCTTGCGGGTTCCCGATGAGGTGGATGGCGGCGGCGCAGGCTTCTCCGGCGTTATGCGGGGGAATCGATGTCGCCATGCCCACCGCGATGCCGGCGGCGCCATTGGCCAGAAGATTGGGGAAGGCGCCCGGCAAAACGATGGGCTCGCTTTCCTCGCCGTCATAGGTGGCGCGGAAATCCACGGCGTTCTCGTCGATCCCGCGCAGCAGAAATTCGGCGATTTCGGTGAGGCGGGATTCGGTATAGCGCATGGCCGCAGCGTTATCGCCGTCGATATTGCCGAAATTGCCCTGGCCCTCGATCAGCGGATAGCGCGAGGAGAATTCCTGGGCGAGCCGGACCAGGGCCTCATAAATCGAGGAATCGCCATGCGGATGGTACTTGCCCATCACATCGCCGACCACGCGGGCGCATTTTTTGAAGCCGGAGCGCGGGTCGAGTTTCAGCTGGTGCATGGCGTAGATGAGGCGCCGATGCACCGGTTTCAGCCCATCGCGCACATCGGGCAGCGAACGGGACATGATGGTGGAAAGCGCGTAAGCGAGATAACGCTCGGAGAGGGCTTCGGCGAGCTGGGTGTCCTCGATCTGGCCCGCATTCATATCTATCGGCATGTTCAGCCCCCCACCCGTTCGAGCAACAGGTCATAAAGCCGCTCTCGCGCCGGTGGAAGGGGGCGGTGGCGGGCGCCGAAAACGTCGCGCGAAAGGAAATGGCCGGTCAGTTTCAGCCCGTTCAGGCAATCGGCGGGGCTGGGTTCGGAGTCGTCGATCAGAAATGGCGGCAGTTTCAGCAGTCGGTCAGCCCATTCGCCGGCGGCGGAAAGCGAGACGGCGCGGCCGGTGCGCGGCGAGACGAAGGCCAGGCGGTCATTGTCGCCGGCGATGGCCGAGCTGGTCAGGTCCAGGCTGAAGCCGAGTTCGCGCAGCAGGTCCAACTCCCATTTGATCAGGGTTGGCAGCGCCATGGCTTCGATTTTGATTGCGGCCAGCAACCGGGCCAGGCCGGCGAATACCGCCTGATGCGGCTCGCGCTCCGGCAGCGCCCCGGCGGTAAGCGCGCAGGCGGCGTTTAAAACGGCCAGGTGCATTGCGTCTTCCATGGCCAAAGCGGCGGCAGGATAGACCAGTTCGCCGGTGAACTGGCCGAGATTTTCGGCCTGCCTTGCGGTCCAGCGGGCGGCGATCAAATTGCCGGTTTGCCAGATCGCCGATTTACCGCGCGCAGCACCACCTTTAACGAGCCCGCGCCATAGGCCGTGTTCGGCGGCGAGCAGCGTGACCAGGGCATCGCCCTCGCCGTAGCTGGTGGTTTCCAGAATTGCCGCGGGCTCTTGCCATTCCATAGGATGAGATGGGGGTCTCGCCGAAGCCCAGGCTCAGGCCAGCGCCGCTTTCGCCACGGTCGCGTAGTATTTTGCCGCGATCGGCAGAATTTCGTCATTATAATTATAGCCGGGGTTGTGCAGAAAGCTGGAATTCCCGTTGCCGATCCAGGCATAGGCCCCGGGAATTTCCAGCAAAAATCTCCCGAAATCCTCGGCGCCCATGGTCGGGCCTAAGTCCCGGCGGACCGCGAAACCGGCGTCCTGCGCGGCTTGCGCGGCCAGATCGGCCTCCGCGGCGTGGTTGATGGTGGGTGGCAGGTAGCCGCTGATTTTGGCCGTGGCGGTGAGGCCGAAGGCTTTGGCGGTGTGCTCGGCCAATTCCCGGATGCGGGTTTCCAGCTGTTGCATGACATCCGGGGTGAGGGCGCGGAAGGTGCCGCCGATGCGCACGGTCTCTGCGATCTGGTTGTTCGCCTCCCCGGCTTGCAGGGTTGTTGTGGAAATGACGGCGGGGTGCAGCGGGTTGATATTGCGCGCGATGATGCTGTTGATGGCGATGATGAGATGGGCAGCACCCTGCACCGGGTCTTGGGTGAGATGCGGCATGGCGGCGTGGCCGGCGGTGCCCCGCAAAATGATGCTGAAATTCGCTGCCGCCCCCATGATCGGGCCGCGATGCAGCATGATGGCGCCGGTCTCCAGGCCCGGCCAGTTATGGTAGCCGAAAATCCGCTCCATCGGGAAACGCTCCAGCAGGCCATCTTCCAGCATGGCCTGGGCGCCGCCGAAACCTTCCTCAGCGGGCTGGAAAACGAAATGAACGGTGCCGGACCAGTCTTGGTCGTCGGCCAAAAGTCTGGCGGCGCCGAGCAGCGAGGCGGTGTGGCCGTCATGCCCGCAGGCATGCATCACGCCGGAATTTTTTGAAGCATAAGCCAGGTTGGTGGTCTCCTGGATCGGCAGTGCGTCCATATCGGCGCGCAACCCCACCGAGCGGTTGGAAGGCGTGCGGCTGATCGTTGCCACCACGCCATGGCCGCCAATGCCGGCAACGTGGTGCACGCCAAGCTTGGCGAGTTCGGCGCACACAAAAGCCGCGGTGGCGGATTCTCGGCGCGATAACTCCGGATTGGCGTGCAGATGGTGCCGCCAGCTTTGCAAGGTTTCGGTAAAGTCCAATGGCATGGCGCTGACCTGATGGGTTAGGCGCGCAGCATGTGGGTTTTGCCCAGCTTTGTCACCTTCTTTCCTTGACCAGGTGCAACGCAGACCGGATAGCAGAAGGAATGAGGGGTCAACAGCGCGTTATTCATCAACGGCGGCAGTACAACCAATGGGTTGGCAACCAGACGCTTGAGGATTTTGCGCTGCGTTATACGGCGCAAAAGGCCCGGCGCTGGTCGGCGTTTCGCGTCGGCAACACTGCGCTTGGCGCGGTTTCCTTCATGGCCTGTGAGGCGATTGGCGGGTCGATCACGCTGGCTTTCGGTTTTACCAACGCCATGGCCGCGATATTGGCTTCCGGCGTGCTGATGTTCCTGGTTGGGCTGCCGATCTGCTTATCAGCCACGCGCAATGGCGTGGATGTCGATCTGCTGACGCGCGGCGCCGGGTTTGGCTATATCGGCTCGACCATCACCTCGCTGATCTATGCGATGTTCACCTTCATTCTGTTTTCGATCGAGGCGAGCATCATGTCGGCGGCGATCACGATGGTGTTGCCGGTGCCGTTATGGCTGGCCAATGTGATCTCCGCGGTGGTGGTGATTCCGATCGCGGCTTACGGGATCAAGGCGATCAGCCGGATGCAGCTATGGACGCAGCCGATCTGGCTGGTGCTGCAAGTAGCACCGCTGCTGGT
>JAMFRY010000317.1 GCA_026225015.1 Alphaproteobacteria bacterium | reverse complement strand
GGGCGACGCGTAGCAGCCGGGCTTCAAGAACTGCGAGATCATCGGCTTTGGGGCGGCCGCGCGCACGGCGTTCTTCCCGCATCGCGGTCTTTGTATTATCCAGCATTAGGATTCAGCATGGCGCTCATCAGGCAAAAAGCTGGGCGATGGCCGCCGGGTCAACCTGTTCCAGGCTGGGCGGGGACCATTTCGGCGCGCGGTCCTTGTCGATCAGCACCGCGCGCACGCCTTCATGGAATTCCGGATGTCGCGTGATTTGCCGGACCAGCGCAAGCTCGGCGGCAAGCGCCTGGGCGAGGTCACGGTTAGCGCCCTGGCGGATGATTTCGAAACTCCAATAGATTGAGAGCGGCGAGTGTTCCCGAAGCAGCGCCAAGGCCGATTGCGCAAAGCCGGCGCCATCAGCGGCCAGGATCGCCAGAATTTCCGGCACGCTGGTGGCGCCGAAAGCTTTGTCGATGACGGGCCGATGCGCGGCCAGGCTGAAGGCGGGCAAAGGCGCTGTAAATGCCGGGATGACCGCCACGCCATCGGCGAGCAAAGCGGCCTCCAGCGCGCCCAGTTTCTCCTCCGGCACAAAATGCGTGGCAAACCCACCATGCACGGCATCCGCGCCGGTCAGCCGGGCGCCGGTCAGGCCAACATACAATCCAAGCGCGCCCGGCATCCGGGGCAGGAAGAAACTCATGCCAACATCCGGGAACAAACCGATGGCGGTTTCCGGCATGGCGAACATGGCCTTTTCGGTGGCGATTCGGTGGCTGCCATGGACCGAAAGCCCGATGCCGCCCCCCATGCAGACGCCGTTGATCAGCGAGACGACCGGCTTGCGGCAATCGGCCAGCGCCTGGTTCATGGCATATTCGGTGGAAAAAAATTCTTCGATGGTCTTCACGTCTCCGGCCAGGCCGGCAGCCCGGATGCCCCTTACATCGCCACCGGCGCAAAATCCACGCTCCGGCGCATCGATCAGCAGCAGATGCACTTGCGGGTCGGCGCCGAATTCCTCAACCGCCGCCTTGATGCGCGTGACCATCTCAAAGTCGAGCGCATTCAGCGCCTTCGGTCGGTTCAGCCGTATCCGTCCGGCGCGGCCCTCGCGCCAAGTATTTACCGTAGAATCCATGAAAATCCCCGAAATTTTGAACTCGGCCGACGCCGCTTTTAGGGCGTGCCCGCCATGTTAGCCGCGCCAACCAATCAATTTGGTTTCGAGATATTCCTCAATCCCCTCCACGCCCCAGGCGCGGCCGATGCCGCTCTGCTTGAAGCCGCCGAATGGCAGGTCGCCATTGATCGGCACGCCGCCATTCACGCTCAGCGAACCGGTGCGGATGCGCTTGGCCACCGCCATCGCGCGGTCCAGGCTACCGGAGGAAACGGCGCCGGAGAGTCCGTAGGGGCTGTCATTGGCGATGCGGATCGCGTCTTCGTCATCCTCGAACGGGATCACGACCAATACCGGGCCGAAAATCTCTTCCCGGGCGATCCGCATTTCGTTGGTGACGTTGACGAAGCAGGTCGGCTCGATGAACCAGCCGGTGCCGATATCCGGCCGCACTTTGCCGCCGGCCAGCAGCGTGGCGCCTTCGGCGACGCCGATATCGATATAGGCCTTCACCCGCTCCAGTTGCTTCTTGGAAACCACCGGACCCATCGAACAGGCCTCGTCATCGAAATGGCCCCATCTGGTGGAAAAGGCGTCATAGGTGGCTTTTAGAATATGGGTGGCTTCCGCGTAACGGCTGCGCGGCACCAGTAGCCGCGATGTCACCGCGCAGCCCTGGCCGGCATGGAAGACCAGAATGGATTGGGCGACATCCTGGGCGAAATTCGGCGCATCCTCCAGGATGATCTTCGCCGATTTGCCGCCGAGCTCCAGGAACACGCGCTTCATCGTCTCCGCACCCTGGCGCATGATATGCTTGCCGATGCCAGTGGAGCCGGTGAAGGTGATCAGATCAACCCGCGGATCGGTGACAAGGGTCTCGCCGGCGGTGGCGGGATCGGAGGAGGTGATCACGTTGAGCACGCCGGGCGGGAATCCGGCCTCCTTCGCCAGTTCACCGAAAATGGCGCCGGCCGAGGGGGTATCCGGGGCGGGCTTGAGGATCACCGTACAGCCGGCCAGCAGGGCGGAGACCACTTTTTCGGCATTCACGAAAAGCGGAAAATTCCAGGGGGTTATGGCGCCTACGACGCCGACCGCCTCATAAACCGCCTTGCGATGGGTGGTGAAGCCATAGGTCTGCTTGTCGCCGTAATCCTTCTCCCAGTGCAGCTTGGGGTAAACATCCATCAGGTCCTTCCAGCAATCCAGGCAGTTGGCCACCTGCGCGCGTTTGACCGCAACCCAGGGCGCGCCAACCTCGTAGCGGGCGATCGCTTCCAGCCTTTCCTGATTGGCAACGAAAAGCTCCCAAAGTTTTTGCACCAGCGCGAAGCGGCGTTCGTGGGCGGTGGACCAGTCGGTGGTGTCGAAGGCGCGGCGGGCGGCCACAATGGCGGCCTCGACATCGTTGGGTGAAGCGTCGGCGGCGATGCCGACTACCTCACCGGTCCAGGGGCCGATATTCTCATAGGTTTTGCCGCCCTCGGCGCGGCGCAGCTCGCCGTCGATGAAAAGCAGGGACTCTGGCAGGATCGTCATTGGGTGCTGTCTCCGCATGGATGGTGTTAGGTGTAGTGATAGTTTCGATTTGGCCGTCACGCAAAGCCCCTGCTATCAGGCGCTGCCACGGATAATGGCGCGGCCGGGCAATTGCTGGCGTTTTCGCGCAACCTCGTTCTTTGCGCCTGTTCGTGTT
>JAMFRY010000316.1 GCA_026225015.1 Alphaproteobacteria bacterium | reverse complement strand
TGTTCGTGTTAGCGGCCATCATGCGGGATTACAGGATGGCTGGGTTCTCGATCACATGTTGGTAACATATCTTGGACGCCGCGGGACCGCCGCAAGCCGGCATGGCCGCGATCATCGCGGGGACGGTATGCGGAAATGACGGTGCCTGCCGCGGATTATGGCGAATTCGACTTCATCGTCATCGGGGCGGGCAGCGCCGGCTGCGTGCTGGCCAACCGGCTGAGCGCGGATGGCCGGCATTCCGTGTTGCTGCTGGAAGCGGGGGCTAAGGATGACTATTTCTGGATCAAAATCCCGGTGGGCTATCTGTACTGCATCGGCAATCCGCGGACCGACTGGTGCTTTAAAACCGAAACCGAGCCATTCCTGAACGGCAGGCGGATTAATTACCCGCGCGGCCGGGTGCTCGGCGGCTGTTCCTCGATCAACGGCATGATCTACATGCGCGGCCAGGCGGCCGATTATGACGCTTGGCGGCAGGCCGGCCATACCGGCTGGGGCTGGGATGACGTGCTGCCTTTCTTCAGGAAATCCGAGGATCATGTCGCCGGCGCCAATGAATTCCACGGCTCCGGCGGTGAATTGCGGGTGGAGAAGCAGCGGCTGCGCTGGGCATTGCTGGAGGCCTTCCGAGAGGCTGCCGCGCAAACCGGCATTCCGGCAACGCCCGACTTCAACACCGGGGATAATGAGGGTTCCGGATTTTTCGAAGTCACCCAAAAACGTGGCCGGCGCTGGAGTGCGGCCGACGCTTTCCTGCGCCCAGCTTTGCGCCACCCCAATCTGCGGATCCAGACCCACGCCATTGTTGACCGGCTGCATATCTCGCAGGGGCGCGCAACTGGTGTCAGCTTCACGCTGGACGGCAGGAATTTTCTCGCCCAGGCGCGCGCCGAAATCGTGCTGGCCTCGGGCGCGATTGGCTCGCCGGCGATCCTGCAGCGTTCGGGCATCGGAGATGCGGCAAAATTGCAGGCGCTGGGGATTTTGCCCGTGCATGCCCTGCCCGGCGTGGGCGAGAATTTGCAGGACCATTTGCAAATCCGCTGCGCCTACAAGGTGCACAACGTCCCGACGCTGAACGGAAGGGCTAAATCATGGGCCGGCAAAGCGGTGATCGGGCTGGAATATCTGCTGGCGCGCTCTGGCCCGATGGCGATGGCGCCCAGCCAGCTTGGGATTTTCACCCGCTCGCATGCGCGGTTTGCGACGCCGAACCTGGAATATCATATCCAACCCTTGAGCCTGGCGGCATTTGGCGGCGCGCTGGACCCGTTCCCGGCCTTCACCGCCAGCGTTTGCAACCTGCGCCCGACCAGCCGCGGCAGCGTATGGATTACTTCGCCTGACCCCGCCGAGGCGCCGCGGATTCAGCCCAACTACCTTGCAACCATTGAGGATCGCCAGGTCGCCGTGGAAGCGGTAAAACTGACGCGCGATATCGTGCGCCAACCGGCCTTGGCGCGCTACCAACCGCAGGAGTTCCGACCCGGCAACGATATCACCAGCGATGACGATCTGGCCGCGGCGGCTGGCGATATTGCCACCAGCATCTTCCATCCCGTTGGCACGGCGGCGATGGGAAAGGTGGTGGATGCGCAATTGCGCGTGCTGGGGCTTGGCGGCCTGCGGGTGGCTGACGCCTCGGTGATGCCGAACATACCTTCGGGCAATACCAACGCGCCGGTGCTGATGATTGCGGAGAAGGCGGCGCAGATGATTCTCGTGGCGCATTGATCGGGTTTTTATAACAGACAGGAGGTGACGAAATGATTGGCAGCGATCCGTTGGATTTGGGCGGCCAGGTGGCGTTCGTCACCGGCGCCGGACAGGGCGCGGGGCGGGCAATCGCGCTCGCTTTGGCAAAGCATAGTGCCGGCGGCGTGGCGGTGAATGATTTCGCACCCGACCGCGCCGCCGCGGTGGCGGCTGAAATCGGAGCGCTGGGGGTTCGGGCAATTGCTGCGCCTGCAGATGTGGGAGATCACGCGGCGGTGCGGGCGGCCATGGACAAGGCTGCCGAGAAGCTTGGCCCGATCGGGATTTTGGTGAACAATGCCGGCAATGCCGGGCCGAATTTCCAAATGGGGCTCTCGCCGTTTTTCTGGGAAACCGACCCCGCCGATTGGAACCGCTATTTCCACACCAATCTGAATGGCGTGATGAATTGCTGCCACGCAGCGATCCCGCAGATGATCAGACTGGGCAAGGGCCGGATTGTCACGATCGTCTCCGATGCCGGACGGGTCGGCGATGCCAGGCTGGCGGTTTATGCCGCCGCCAAGGCCGGCGCTGCCGGCTTCGTGCGCTCGATCGCCAAGGAGGCCGGACGCTATGGCATCACCTGCAACGCCATCTCGCTCTCCTCGCTGGAGCCGCCCATGGACGAGGAAGCCAAAGCGGCGTTTTTGCAGAGCGAGCAGGTAAAAACCCAAACCGCGCGCTATGTGGTGCGCCGGCTGGGCAGACCGGAGGATGTCGCGGCGATGACACTGTTTTTGTGCTCGGATGGGGCGGAATGGATCACCGGGCAGACCTATCCGGTGAATGGCGGGTATAGCTTTGC